>DUFE01000001.1 GCA_011170385.1 Dehalococcoidia bacterium
TGGTACCCCTGGTGAGAGTCGAACTCACGACACGCGGTTTAGGAAACCGCTGCTCTATCCTCTGAGCTACAGGGGCACTTTCTACAAGGCTTTTCCTTGGGGTAATTCTAGCAATTAAGAATATCATAAGCAAGCCTTTGCTCATTATTCGGGATTGTTATATCATGGTTCGGGTTTTATATGCTGACCATTCGCTCGGGGATTCCGGAAGATATCGAATCCATTGGCTAAATTAACGATCAGGTTTTCGGCCACAGTGATGAGTCATCGTCGTATTCAAGCTTCACAATAACGATGCTCTGGCAATATCACTGGCCGTCGTCCAATTTGGTTAGCCGGTGGGGCATATCGCCTTTTACCCCGTGACCCCAGAAAAAGAAGACTCGAGCTTCGAGTCAGCCTCCCTGGCACTGATGGCGGTTCTTTCGGCATATCAGTATAAAGGCATCCGTTTGTACATAATTCGAGTGGAGCTGGAAGAGTATTGTCTTTTTGAATGCAGAGTTGTTTTCCTCGTATGCTACCCCGGATATTATCAACGCTTCGATTTGCTTCCAGCGAAACCCAGGGGTATCGTTTTCGGGTTCGAAGTCCGTGACGAAGCCCGCATGCTCATGAAGCTATATGAGTGGGTTTTAGGCAGGCAGCAGGGTACAGCCAGGTTCAGTCTGGAGCTCAAGGATGCTGTATAGGGTTTTGCCGTAACACTGATTAACTGATAGAATAGCGGTTATGAGCAGCGGTGACTACGTTCATGGCTATTCAGCGACGGAATCTCAACGGCTCTCCGACCAGGCTAATACATTAAGCGGCTTACTCCATTATGATTCTGTGTTCCACCCCGCCGGGTTGGTTCTGGAAGTCGGCTGTGGAACCGGGGCACAGACGGTGATAGTGGCACCTCAAAATCCGCAGTGTGATTTTATCTCCATAGATATCGCCGGAGATTCGCTGATAAAAGCCGAGAAAAACATAAAAAATAAGGGAATCCGGAACGTAAAGTTTCAGGTTGCCGATGTGTTTAACCTGCCTTTCAATGAAGAGTCATTCGACCATGTTTTTGTTTGCTTTCTCCTTGAGCATCTCCAAGAACCCGTAAGGTCTCTTACCTTGCTGAAAAAGGTGCTTAAAAAAGGCGGTACGATAACTGTTATCGAGGGAGACCACGGCTCTGCCTATTACTACCCACGCAGCTCTGCGGCTCAGGCTACTATACAGTGCCTGATTGATGTTCAGGCTTCGCTGGGTGGGAACTCGCTCATTGGCCGCGAACTCTATCCATTACTGGTTGCCGCTGGATTCGGGAAAATATCCGTTTCACCGAGAATCGTATATGCAGATGCCAGCAAGCCAGAGATGGTGGACGGTTTTACCAGAAAGACGTTCATTGCTATGGTAGAGGGGGTGAAAGAGCAGGCGATCAACCGTGGACTTATTACCGAGGGGGAGTGGGGTAGAGGGATTGCCGACCTCTACCGCTCCGCTGATTCAGACGGCACTTTCTGTTACGCCTTTTTCAAGGCTTTGGGAAAGAAGCCTTGAAGTTATGTTCGCGCGATCATCACTTCAAGCTAATATAAGGAGGGCACTATATCCACAAGAGAAACAGGATGCTGCGGTACCTGCTGCAATACTTGCCGTTCATCTGCTTCTGGAAGCGCTTGTTTTGGCTGCAAGCCGGGACAAGACAGGTTTTTAGCAGTTGTAGATGGAAAAGACGTTATGGCAAACTCGGCCGAACGGTGGCATGTTTAACAGATGTTTGGTGGAGATAGGGGGATTCGAACCCCCGACCTCTGCGATGCGAACGCAGCGCTCTCCCAACTGAGCTATATCCCCGCCCCGCCATTATATCACAAGCAATGGCGTTTATTAATACACTCCCTACCACACTTAAAGGCACCCCCTCTTTCTTGTCAGCTATATCTATTATTGCTATACTGGTAAAGTTACCAAGCAGGCTTAATATATGGAATATGAGACCATAATAGGGCTTGAAGTGCACGCCCAGCTGAAGACCGGCAGCAAGATGTTCTGTCGTTGCAGCACCGGCTATGCCAGCTCCGACGCCAACACCCACGTCTGTCCTGTCTGCCTGGGCATGCCCGGCGTGCTGCCGACGATAAACCGCCAGGCGGTGGAGTTCACCATGCTGACCGCCCTGGCGCTGAACTGCACCGTATCGGAATACACCAAGTTCGACCGCAAGAACTATCCGTACCCGGACTTAATGAAAGGCTACCAGATTTCGCAATACGATAACCCTATCGGCTATAAGGGCTGGCTTAATATAGAGGTTGGTGGCAGAAAAAAACGTGCGGGTATAACCCGCGTCCACCTCGAAGAGGATGTCGCCAAGCTGGTGCACCGCACCTCGATTGACGGGGGCTCCTGCAGCCTGGTGGATGTTAACCGCTCCGGGGTTCCGCTGATGGAGATCGTTGGCGAGCCCGACCTGCGCTCTCCCGAAGAAGCCAGGGAGTATCTTGTAAAGCTGCGCAGCATATTACAGTACCTTGGTGTATCCACCGCCAATATGGAGGAGGGCAGCTTTCGTTGCGATGCCAACATCAGCATCCGCCCGGAAGGCAGCAGTGAATCCCTAGCAAAAGTCGAGGTTAAAAATATGAACAGCTTTAAGGCTGTCTATCACGCCCTGGCTTATGAGGAGAAGAGGCAACGGAAAGCAGCCGCCCAGGGCAAGAAGCTGATACAGGAGACCCGTGGCTGGGTTGAGGAGGAGGTAAAGACCGTTTCTCAACGCAGCAAGGAATACGCACACGACTATCGCTACTTCCCGGAGCCTGACCTGCCGCCAATGGCGATAGACTCAAGGCATGTAGAAGAGCTGAAAGAGAGGCTGCCGGAGCTACCGGAAGCCAGGCGCGACCGCCTTTTATCACAGTACGGGTTGTCGCTTTATGATGCCGATCTGCTTACCGCCTCGCGCGCGATGGCGGATTACTTTGAGGATTGCTTAAA
>DUFE01000010.1 GCA_011170385.1 Dehalococcoidia bacterium
AGGCTATTTGGCTTATCATACCAGTAGTGTTGAGCCGCCCACATCTGGTTCTGTCCGACTCCAGTTACGATGATTGCATCCCCACCTGTTACCTCGTATATCTTGCGAACGACATACTGCGGTAAAACGCTGTCGCAGTCCCTTATTGCTGTCGACGGGTGCTCCCGCCGCCATTCGTCAAGCTGCTCCAGCCATTCGATGTGCTCAGCCTTTTCTATCTGCTTGTTCAGGGTTTTTAAAACGCTCTTTACATCCCCGACTATGGGTACATCGACACGTACGTTCTTACCAATCTCTGCTGGATCGATGTCGATATGTATTATTTTCGCATCGGGTGCGAAGCCACTTACCCGACCGGTAGCTCTATCGTCGAACCTCATACCAATAGCAATGATAAGGTCGGCATCGTTTATCGCCAGGTTGGCATAAGCCATACCGTGCATACCCAGCCAGCCGTAGGATAGGATATGCGAATCAGGAAAGCCGCTTATGCCCAGCAGTGTTGTTACCACCGGTATTTGCGCTGTCTCTGACAGCTCTTTCATCTCGTCATATGCCTGGGATATGATTACCCCCCGTCCGGCGAGTATAACCGGCTTTTTTGCTTCGTTTATTAACTTAGACGCCTTTTTAATCTGCGCCGGGTGCCCCTTAAGCGTTGGCTTGTATCCGGGTAAAGCCAGCTTATCCGGATAGTTGAACTCCGCTTTGTCTATCTGTACATCCTTGGGCAGGTCTATTAGCACCGGTCCGGGACGCCCCGTCCTGGCCAGATGAAAGGCCTCCTTTACCGTTTTAGCCAGCGAAGAAGGATCGAGAACGAGATAGTTGTGCTTGGTTATCGGCAGTGTTATACCGGTAATATCTATCTCTTGAAAGGCATCTTTGCCGATAAACGGCCTGGCAACCTGACCCGTAATAGCCACTATAGGCACCGAATCCAGGTAGGCATCGGCTATGCCGGTTACCAGGTTGGTCGCACCGGGCCCGGAGGTGGCAATGCATACCCCGACCTTGCCGGTAGCTCTGGCATAGCCTTCGGCGGCATGGGCAGCACCCTGCTCATGGCGCACCAGTATATGCCTTAGCTGGGGGTATTTCGGCAGGGTATCATATAGCGGTAGAAGAACACCACCGAGGATACCGAACATAACCTCTACCCCTTCCTTCACCAGGCTTTCGCAAAGTATCTGGGCACCCGTCATTTTCATATTATTTATACCTCCTGCTAGATAAACACCGCCCCGGTGCTGGCCGATGATACCTTTTCGGTATAATACTTCAGGTAACCGCTCTTTATCCCGGGCTCGAAATCTTCTAGGCAAGCCAGCCTGTTTGCTATCTCTTCATCGCTCAACTCGACATTGAGCCTGTTGTTTTTTATATCTATGTTTATTATATCCCCTTCCCTAATGGCGGCGATAGGGCCCCTTCCTGCTGCCTCCGGCGATACATGCCCGATGGCGGCGCCGCGGGTTGCTCCGGAAAAACGCCCGTCGGTGATAAGAGCGACTTCTTTATCCATACCCATACCGCTTAATAAAGATGTAGGAGTAAGCATCTCCCTCATCCCTGGACCTCCCTTCGGTCCTTCATAGCGGATAACCAGTACATCACCCTTCGTTATATTATTGCCTATTATGGCTCTAGTCGCCTCATCTTCACTATCGAAGACCCTTGCTGGTCCGCTGTGCTTCATCATTTCCGGCGCTACTGCCGATTGCTTGACCACGGCGCCTTCAGGCGCCAGGTTGCCGAACAGTATGGCGATACCACCATCAACCGAATATGGGTTAGCTATCGAATGTATAACACTGCTATCTTTTACCCGGCTTTCTTCTATTATTTGAGCCACTGTATTTCCCGATACAGTATTCAGGTTAGCATTCAGATGTTCCTTAAGCTCCTTCATTACTGCCGGGATACCGCCGGCTCTATCCAGATCCTCTATATGATAGCCGCCCGCCGGTCTTAGCTTGCACAGGCATGGTGTTTTCCGGCTTATCTCGTTTATCCTCGTCAGCGGAAAATCGATTCCAGCCTCATGAGCTATCGCCATAAGGTGCAACACTGAGTTGGTGCTGCCACCCAGCGCCATATCTACGGTAAAGGCATTTTCTATAGAAGCCGGGTTTATGATATCCCTCGGCTTGATATTCTTATCCAGCAGCTCCATAACCTTCTGCCCGGCTTTATAAGCCAGCCGACGCCGGCGTGAATCCACAGCCGGTATGGTGCCGTTGCCGGGCAAACCCATCCCCATAGCCTCGGTAATACAGTTCATCGTGTTGGCGGTGAACATACCTGCGCAGCTGCCGCAACCGGGGCAGGCAACCTCAACCAAGCGCTCCAGTTCAGTTTCGGTCATCCTTCCTTTCAGCACCTTACCGACGGACTCAAAGATAGAGCTAAGGTCGACCTTTTTCTCCTCGCTGTCACCGGCGATGCTCCCGGCAAGCATTGGTCCACCGCTGATAAATATAGATGGCAGGTTCAACCGCGCTGACGCCATCAGCATCCCCGGTACTATCTTGTCGCAGTTGGTGATGAATACCAGTGCGTCGAATGCATGCGCCTGTGCCATTATCTCTACCGAATCAGCGATAAGCTCACGGCTGGGCAGACTATACTTCATTCCCTGGTGGTTCATAGAGATACCATCGCAAACGGCAATGGTGTTGAACTCGAAGGGAACACCGCCGCCACTGCTTACCCCGGCTTTTACCTCTTTGGCAATTTCCTTCAGGTGGATATGCCCCGGGACGACCTCGGTAAAGCTGTTAGCCACCCCGATAAATGGCTTTTCCATCTCCTCGCGTGATACGCCAAGCGCATACAGCAATGACCGGTGCGGTGCCCGCTCTATCCCCTTTTTAACGGCATCGCTTCTCATAACGCTCCTCTAATCTATAATTAAAAAACCGCCCCTGTGGGGACGGATTAAGTCGTCCGATAGCCCACCTGCATTTATAACACTTAAAATTAACATAGCTCCTGTTTATTGTCAAGCTAAAACACGCACAATTCGCCTTGTCCATACTATGCCTCCATAGCCGTGATCTTGTCGATGCGCCGCTGGTGTCTACCTTCCTCGAAAACGCCTTCCAGGAAGCTGGTAATTATCTCGTCCAGCAACTCTTTATAAGTGCCGGCTCCCAGGCATAGTATATTGGCATCGTTGTGCTGGCGGGCTCGCAAAGCGCTGAAAGCGTCGCAGCATAGTGCCGCCCTGACACCCTTTACCTTATTGGCGGCAATGCAGACACCGATTCCCGTGGAACAGATTAAGATACCCATATCGGCATGGCCTTTGACCACCACCTGCGCCACATCCCTGGCGATATCAGGGTAATCCACCGATTCCGTGGTATAGCAGCCCAAATCATCGTAGCTATGCCCGGCACCCTCAACCAGCTCTATCACCTGTTTTTTAAGCTCAAGACCTCTGTGGTCGCAACCAATGGCGATACGCATTATCCTATCCCCCCATTATATTATCCGGCATACAGCTGCCAACTCTTTCCTCGATATAGCACCCTCCCGTAAAACACGTGGGATTTTACCGGTAACATCTACTATCGTTGATTCTATGCCACCGGGACATCTACCGCCGTTGATAACCAGATCTATTTTGTCTCTAAGCTGCAGGCGGACTTCATCTGCGGTTATGGCGCTCGGCTGCCCGCTTTCATTTACGCTGGTGCCTATAATAGGAACCCCGACGCCCCTTATAAGAGACACCGGTACCGGGTGCGGCGAAACCCGTACCGCGACCGTCTTGCTGTCAGCGGTAACTATATTCGGTACCTTGGCAGCTTTCGGCAGCACCAGTGTTAACGCACCTGGCATAAAATATTTCGCTAAGATCCAAGTGTTCAACGGTACGTACTCGGCTACCTCCGCTATCTGGCTGACTTCAGCCAATAGCAAAGGTAGCGCTTTGCTTCTGGGTCTCTTTTTAATGTTGAATATCCGCTCTACCGCCCTGTAATCGTTATAGCAGGCTCCCAGCCCATAGACGGTATCCGTGGGGAAGGCTACCAGACCACCACTTTTCAGCACACCCACCCCCATATCGACCTGCTCCTCTATACCAGGAGCCGCCTTATCTGGTACCACTGTTTTCTCCAGTGATTGCGTTTTTGTTGACGATAGTATACCATAATAATAACCTTTGTTTGAAAATGACTGAAATCGACCCGGAGAATACCCCGGATAGCGGTTATCGTGTAACCACTAGCGGCGATATTGAGGTTTCCACCTATCTTGAGATTGCCAAGGGAATGGGTGGTGAGAAGCCATCTGACGCCGGTGAAGCGGTATCCGGAGCCGAGCGAGAGGCAATTATCGTTATAGACTTCGGTTCACAGTATAACCTGCTAATCGCCCGACGCATCCGCGAGCTTCACGTATATTGCGAACTGGTGCCTCACGACACACCCTGGGAAAAGATAGTTCCGCTTAACCCAAAGGGGTTTATCCTTTCCGGCGGACCCGCCAGCGTCTATGACCCGAACGCCCCCCTTGCGCCGTCCTATATCTATGAGAAGTACCTGCCGGTGCTCGGCATCTGCTATGGTATGCAGGTTATCAGCAAGCAGCTTGGCGGAACCGTCGAGCATGGAATAAAGCGTGAATACGGGCACTCCGTTTTACACATCAGCGACGTCGATTCGCCTCTTTTTGCCGAGCTACCCGAAACCTCCCCAGTATGGATGAGTCATGCCGATAAGATAGAAGTTATGCCGCCGGGCTTCAGGTCCCTGGCTTATACCGAGAATTCTCCCGTTGCCGTTATGGGCAACGATAGCGGTATTTTAGGTCTCCAGTTCCATCCTGAAGTTGCACATACTCCCTACGGTAAGACCATACTAAAAAACTTTATCTTTAACATATGCAACTGCCAGGGCAACTGGACGATGGGTAACTTTATCGCCGACAGCCTCAACAGTATCAAGGAAAAGGTAGGCAACGGCAAGGTCATCAATGCCCTTTCGGGGGGAGTGGATTCATCAGTCGTGGCGACCCTTATACACCAGGCTATCGGCGATCAGTTGAGCTGTATCTTCGTCAACAACGGGCTGCTTCGCCGCGAGGAGGCGGACAGAACCCTCAAGGTCTTCCAGCAAAACCTGGGCATGAAAATCACCTACGTAGATGCCAGTGACCGTTTTTTGAACAAACTTGAGGGGATAACCGACCCCGAAACAAAACGTAAAACCATCGGCGGGGAGTTCATCAGCGTTTTCGAGGAAGAAGCCAAGAAACTGGGCAGGGTCGATTTCCTGGCTCAAGGCACGCTCTACCCCGATGTTATCGAGAGTACTTCTTCGGTGAGCACTGCCTCCGCAAAGATAAAAACTCATCATAACGTCGGCGGCTTGCCAACCAGTATGACTTTCAAGTTGCTGGAACCGCTGCGCTACCTCTTCAAGGATGAAGTCCGCCAGGTGGGACTGGAACTGGGCTTGCCCGAAGAGATGGTGTGGCGCCAGCCCTTCCCGGGACCAGGTCTGGCAATCCGTATTATCGGCGAGGTCACCAGGGAGAAACTGGAGGTTTTACGTTCTGCCGACTGGATTGTGATGAACGAAATAAAGAACGCCAAGCTTTATCGTCAGCTATGGCAGAGCTTTGCCATTCTCACCGATGTCAGGAGCGTCGGCGTAATGGGTGATTACCGCACCTATGGCTACCTTATCGCTGTCCGCGCCGTGACCTCAAACGACGCTATGACCGCCGACTGGGCACGCATTCCCTACGACCTTCTCGCTCGCATCGCCAACCGCATCGTTAACGAAGTGCCCAAGGTCAACCGCGTCGTCTACGACATTACCTCTAAACCACCATCTACCATAGAGTGGGAGTGATAAACAAAAACCTTTTTATTGTTTTAACGTTATACATGGATAGTATCAAAAGAGCAAAGACTGAATGTAGTTTAATAATCAGGTTATTCATATTAGCTTATTAAAGTAAATGGTTGATTCTCTTATTTCAAGACTTAATATAAAAGAGGGGAGTTTGATGGGCAAAGCCCCTCAATTAAATCTTCCCCTTCCCCTTACAAGGGGAAGGGGATAAAGGGGATAGGGTTGTTATAGATAGTATAATTCTTTTATTATCTATTCCCATCCACCACCCTTTCAAGGAAGTTTAAACACAGGGGGTAAGTCGATTGAGGATATCGCCATTAACGAAAGCAATACTTATTCTAATAGTAATACTAGCCGTATGGATTGGCGGCGGTGTATTCATTTATTACCAGTTAAATCCCCCTTCCCATTCCTCTCCGACGACTTCCCTGACAACCACAACTACAACTACCACGACTACCACGACGACATCAAACTTTTCGCAGGGCGAACAGGAGTATATAGATAAGATTATCGACCATTCGTCACGGACTATTACCGCCGTAACCTTATTAAGCGAGCTGCTGGTAGAACCGCAGATAGACGATACCACATGGGTATCGCAGGCAACCACACAAATAGATACTATCAAAGCGCTGTACGACGAAATATCGCTGGTATCCACCCCTTATGAGGTGTTCGATATCGACTATAACTATACCTACGGCGTAAGCGTATACAAGAGTGCTGCCGATACAATCGAGCAGGCAATATCCAGCCAGAGCCTCTCCCAGATACAATATGCCGTGTCTCTTATTAATTCCGGAAGCAGCATTATCAGCGGATCGATAGATATGCTGAACGATTTTATTGCGCAGCGCTCCTGAAAGTTCAATGATCCTTTTCACTTAACCAAACCGCCACTCTTTAATGAGAAGCGACCAGAGATTATAATATTAGGGCGATGAAAGAGGCGGACAGGGAAGAAGCCATACGGTGGTTGGAGGTATTTACGTCCATTTACGAGGAGGCATCCGTCTTCATTCACTGCGTTACCGACAACGTCAACACCGACAGTTTGCCAGGCGATTTGGAAACCTTGCCGGAGGTTGTCCAAAAGCTGACCCCACTTTTAGAATCCGCCAGTAAATTACCGAAGCCCAAACAGATAGAGCTGAGCCGCATAAAAAAAGACCTTAAGTTAACTATCGACGCCTGCATTAAAGCCAGCAAATGGGCTATGAAGCTGGGTGACAAATACAGCCGTTTTCGGTTTTCGGTAACCACCTTCTGGACAAACCTAGCCATTAGCTTTTCCGAGTCACTTTCTGCTAAACTTGCTTTATTATCCAGCTATACCGGAAAGGGAGGCGAAGCCTGAAGATACTGGTCATCGGCGGGGGTGCCAGAGAACACGCCATCACCTGGAAGCTGGCGAAAAGCCCCAGGGTTAAAGAAGTTTATGTTGCTCCGGGCAATGCCGGTACAGCACAAATCGCACAAAACATCGCTGTGAGCCCCACCGATATCGAATCGCTTGCCAGAATAGCCGATAGTAAAGGAATCGATTTTACAATCGTCGGTCCCGAAGCACCTTTAGCCGCCGGCATCGTTGATGATTTCCATACCAGAGAGCTGCCCATCTTCGGTCCTACAAAAGCCGCTGCCGAAATCGAATCCAGCAAGGTCTTCGCCAAGGAGCTGATGCAAAAATATGACATCCCTTGCGCTCGCAGCACCAGCTTCTCATCATATCCAGAAGCAAAGTCATACCTCAAGCAACAGAAGACGCCCATCGTGGTCAAAGCAGACGGGCTGGCGGCAGGCAAGGGCGTAATCGTAGCTTATACTCTTGAGCAAGCTCTCGAAGCTCTGTCCGGCATAATGGAGGAAAAAGTCTTCGGCTCCGCCGGCGACAGGGTGGTTATAGAAGAGTGCCTCAAGGGCAGAGAGATGAGTGTCTTCACCTTTACCGATGCCGTTACCACAGTGCCGACGGTTCCGGCATGTGACTACAAGCCGGTCTTCGACGGTAACAGGGGGCCCAACACCGGCGGTATGGGCAGCTACAGCCCACCGCATTTCCTCAACCCGAAGCTAACCGAAATCGCCTTTAATACAATAATGCAGCCGACGGTAAAAGCCCTCGCCAGCGAAGGCAGGCCATACACCGGCGTTCTCTACGGTGGTTTGATGATTACCGACGATGGGCCCAAAGTCATAGAGTTCAACTCCCGTCTGGGCGACCCGGAAACGCAGGTGGTACTACCACGCCTTAAATCAGACTTGGTGGACATAATTATAGGCGTTATCGATAATAGCATTGGCAATGTCGATATAGAATGGAGCGAAGATGCCTGTGTCGGTGTTGTTATGGCTTCGGGTGGTTACCCCGGCAGCTACAAGAAAGGTCTGCCCATAACCGGGCTGAACAGCCTCGATAGCGACACTACCATCTTTCACGCCGGCACCGATTTTAATAGCGAAGGCAAAGTGATTACCAGTGGCGGTCGGGTGCTAACCATAGTAGCCACCGGCGAAACTATCGCCAAAGCCAGGGAAAAGGTTTATAATAATATACCGCGGCTCCATTTCGAGGGCTGCCACTATCGCCGGGATATTGCGCTTACTAAATAGGGTAAGGGGGTGTTTGTCAGGTTATGCCAATGGTAGCTGTAGTTATGGGCTCGAAGTCAGACGCATCTTCAATGCAGCCCACTCTTGATACGCTGGAGTACCTCGGTATCAGCTATGAAGTAAAAGTAATATCGGCACACCGCACCCCGGAAAAGGTAAGAGAGTACGGTCTTACCGCGCGCAACAAAGGCATCGAAGTCATTATCGCCGCTGCCGGCGGCGCCGCACATCTCCCCGGCGTTCTCGCCAGCTGGACCAGCATTCCCGTCATCGGCGTACCTCTCTCTGTTAACGAGCTAAAGGGTATAGATGCCCTCTATTCGATGGCTCAAATGCCCTCTGGTGTACCGGTAGCCACTGTTGCCATCGGAGACGCTGGCGCCAAAAACTCCGCCTTACTCGCCGCCGAGATTCTGGGCCTTAAATATGATAGTATTAAGGTTGCTTATGAGAAGCATCGCCAGAAAATCGCTGAAGCATCGGGAGATAAGAAATGATTGAACGTTACAGCCGCCCCCAGATGAAAAGAATCTGGTCCGATGAAAACAAGTTCGCAAAGTGGCTCGATGTTGAAATTGCCGTCTGTGACGCCTGGGCGGAGATAGGGGTCATCCCCCGCAGCTCGGTGCCCAAGATAAAGATGGCGCGCTGTAACCACAAGCGCATGCAGGAAATTCTCAAAGAAACCCACCACGATATGACTGCCTTCTTGGGCTCGGTTTCGGAAAGCTTGGGCAAGGAATCACGCTTCATACACCTCGGTCTAACGTCTTCCGATGTTATGGATACCGCCCTGAGCTTGCAAATGGTAGAGGCAGCTAACCTGCTGAACCAGGATGTCAAGGAGCTTATCTCATTAATCGCCGGGCAGGCGCTCACCCACAAGTATACGATTATGATAGGCCGTACCCACGGCATCCACGCCGAACCAACGACATTCGGTTTGAAGCTGGCGTTGTGGATGGAAGAAATGCAGAGAAACCGATATCGCCTCGCCGAAGCCATCAAGACAATTGCCGTCGGTAAGATTTCGGGTACTGTCGGCACATACGCTACCCTGACTCCCGAGGTCGAAGAGAAAGCCTGCGCCAGGCTCGGCTTGACCCCGGCACCGATATCTAACCAGGTTTTACAGAGAGACCGCCACGCCCAGTTTGTCACCACGTTGGGTATAATAGCCGGCTCCCTGGAGAAATTCGCCACCGAAATCAGGCTGCTGCAGAAAACGGAGACGCGCGAGGTGGAAGAACCGTTCGAGGAGGGACAGACAGGTTCGTCGGCTATGCCTCACAAGAGAAACCCGGAGCTTTGCGAGCGCATCAGCGGTATGGCACGTCTTATGCGCGGCTATGCTCTTACTTCTATGGAAAACATCTCCCTGTGGCACGAGCGCGATATCAGCCATTCCTGCAATGAGCGCATCATCCTGCCTGACTCCTGCATTCTGCTGGATTATGCTTTGAACATATTCAAAGGTATCATCGTCGGAATGAAGGTCTTCCCGGAAAATATGAAACGTAATATGGAAAAGACCAAAGGACTGGTATTTTCGCAGCGTGTTATGCTGGCTCTTATCAACAAAGGCTTGAGCCGCTATAAAGCCTACGAGCTCGTTCAGCGCAACGCCATGAAAGCCTGGCAGGGCAGAAAAACCTTCCTCAACCTGCTCAAAAACGATTCCGAGATCACCGCTTCCCTGCCGCCTGCGGAAATAGAAGCCCTTTTCGACTACCAGTACTATCTGCGTTATGTCGATGAAATCTTCCAGCGCCTGGGCTTGACCGGCTCGCAATGGAAGAAAAAAGCCACCGCCTCCAAACCGACGACACTGGCTCCCGGCTCGCTATAATACCAGAGGGGGTAAGCGAAATAGATAACGAATTACCGGTTCTATTGGATACTGATCTCCCCCTGCCTCTTTTCGCCCGTGGCAAGGCGCGTGATGTTTATAAACTGGGCGATCATCTCCTTATAATAGCTACCGACCGCATATCCGCCTTCGATGTGATTTTGCCCTGCGGTATCCCCAACAAGGGGAGAGTGCTCAACCAGATTTCAGCCTTCTGGTTCGAAAAAACGGCGCCCCTGATGCCCAATCATCTTGTAGAGGTTGTATATGATGTATGCTGTCTCGATCTTTACCTGCCCGAAGGAAGCAGGTTCGACTATCCGCAATACTTAAGCGGGCGTTCTATGGTGGTCAGGAAAGCCGAGCGCATATCGGTCGAGTGCGTGGTACGTGGCTATATCTCCGGCTCAGCGTGGGAGGAATACCATAATCAAGGCACGGTCTCCGGTATGAATATGCCCCCGGGCTTGCTTGAGAGCCAGGAGCTGCCAGAGCTGCTTTTTACCCCGACCACCAAGGCAGACGAAGGACATGACCTAGCCATGTCTACAGCAGAGGTCAATGATATGATAGGCTCTTCTCTGTCGAAAGTGGTAAAGGAGAAAAGCCTGACAATATACAACTTCGCCTGCAAATACGCCGAAGATCACGGATTCTTCATCGCCGATACCAAGTTCGAGTTTGGTCTTGAGGATGGCAATCTTATCCTCATCGATGAAGTGCTAACACCGGACTCCAGCCGCTTCTGGGATAAAGGTCTATACAAGGTCGGAAGGCCGCAAGACAGCTTTGACAAGCAGCCGATAAGGGACTGGCTTACCCGTTCCGGCTGGAATAAGGAACCTCCGGGACCGATGCTGCCGTCAGAGGTTATAGAGCAGACCTCACGAAGATACCAGGAGGCTTACGAGAGGCTTACCGAGAAGAAACTTGGCTAGCTTTCCAGCAGGTCTTTTGTCGTCGGTAGTTCACCGGAAATACGCGCGTCGATTCTGGTAGCGGCATCAAGAGCCCTGGCCAGCGCCTTGAACAGCGCTTCAGCTTTATGGTGGTCATTGCTGCCATATTCTATTCTGGCGTGGAGGTTTATTCTGGCTTCGGCAGAAAACGCCTCCAGAAAGTGCCTGACCAGATCGCTGGGAAATCCGAACATATCGTTATCGGCAAAGGGAAGATCCAGCACGGCATAGCCGCGCCCGCTCATATCCACCGCTACTGTAGCCAGAGCATCATCCATAGGCACACTGGTACTGGCCATACGAACCATGCCCCGCTTATCGCCTAGGGCTTCGTTTATAGCCTTGCCCAGGCATATAGCAACATCCTCCACCAGGTGGTGCGCGTCGTCACCTGTAGCTGAAACCTTTATGTCGAATACTCCGTGCTTGGCCAGTTGCGCTAGCAGGTGATCGAACATCCTGATGCCGGTCATAATCTCGCCTTTGCCACAGCCGTCGATGTTTATCTCAAGGATTATATTTGTCTCGCTCGTTTCCCTTTTTACGGTTGATATTCTATTAGTCATATAACTCCTCCCCCAGTTCGTTCAGGGTTTCCACGAGGATGTCGTTCTCCTCCGGTCTGCCGATACTGATTCTAACGCTGTCTTCCAGCAGTGGCTGGTCGAAGTAACGCACCAGTATACCTCTTTCCTCCAGCTTCTGCTGCAGCTCCCTGGCGCTGCCCCTCAGCACCGAGCACAGGATGAAGTTCGCCTGCGAAGGGTACGGCTTGAGCCATTCCATTGCTTCTAGGCTGCTGAAAAGCCTCTCCCTCTCGGCGATGATGGTCTTTACGTTTGCCATCAGATAGTTTACATCCTCAAGCGACTCCTTCACCGCCACCAGTGCAGCTGCATTTACACAATACGGCTCCTTTATCCGAAGCAGGTAATCGGCTATTTTAACAGGGAACATCCCGTAACCAACCCTCAAGCCGGCAAGCCCGGCCCACTTGCTAAACGTCCTTAAAACCATCAGGTTTTTATACCTGCCTATCAGCGGAGCGACGGTCTCTTCGGTAAACTCGTAGTAGGCTTCATCTACTACCACCGGTACTCCGGTATCCAGTATCTTGAGGATATCCCCGTGGGGTGTTATCGTGCCGGTAGGATTATTGGGTGTCGCCAGCATTATCAGCTTGGTCTTATTGGTGATAGCCTTTTCCACGGCGGCTACATCGACAGTAAAATTATCGTCTCGCTTAACTTCAATTACCTTGCCACCGCACAGGTCAGTGAAGAATCTGAACATGGCGAAGGTCGGTACGCAGTTTATCACCTCATCGCCCGGCTCAAGGAAAAGCCGCATGATCAGGTCTATAAGCTGGTCGCTGCCGGCACTGGCAACGATATGGCTCATATCGACGCCGATGTAACCCTGTAGTTGGTGCCTTAGCTGTATTTGCCACGAATCTGGGTATATATTGATATCGGTATAATCGGCAAGTGCATGGGTAACCCTCGGTGAGCAGCCGTAAGGATTCTCGTTAGCGTCAAGCTTTATTATATCCTCTTCCGGAATGTCGACTTTGCCTTCCAATGTCTGTGGCGACTTACTTGCGGCATAGCCACCGAATCCAGCAAGCTCACGACGTATTAACTTTTCGATTCCTTTATCAACCATCTTTATAGCACCTTTATGGACAATCCTTCTCCAGTCTCTTCTCTACTGCTTGAGCGTGTGCCTCAAGCCCTTCGGCGCGGGCTATTGTTATGGCAGCTGGTCCCAGCTCCCTCAATTTATCCTCATTAATCTCTACCACGTTAATATACTTAATAAAATCTGTTATGTTAAGCGGCGAGCTGAACCTGGCAGTGCCACCGGTGGGCAGAGCATGGCTCGGTCCTGCTACATAATCACCCATAACCACCGTCGGCTCATCACCTATAAAGATACAACCGGCATTGGTTATCCTGTTAATATAAGCCTTTGTGTCCTTTATATCAAGACACAGGTGCTCTGGAGCATACATATTGGAAAGCTCTATAGCCTGGTCTATGCTCTCCACTACGGCGATAACTCCACTGTTCGCCAGTGATTCCGCAGCTATGTCCTTCCTTTTTATTTCTGGTAGTTGCTCCACAACCATATGCATTACCTCTTCGGCTATCCTCTGTGAAGTCGTTATCATAATCGACGATGCCAGAGCATCGTGCTCCGCTTGAGCCAGTATTTCTGCCGCCAGGTACTTCGGTCTGGCTTTTTCATCGGCAATGATAACCACCTCACTTGGCCCCTGAAGCCCATCGATATCGACCACGCCATAGACCAGCTTCTTTGCCAGCATAACGAAGATGTTGCCCGGACCGCAAATCTTATCCACATACGGCACCGTTTCCGTCCCAAAAGCCAGCGCTGCTATCGCCTGCGCACCACCGATACGAAATACTCTGTCAACCCTGGCAAAATCGGCAGCCGCCAGCACTGCCGGCGCCACCTCTCCATCAGACCCCGGGGGCGTCATCAATATTACGTTTCTCACTCCGGCTACCTTTGCCGGTATCGCCGTCATCAGCACCGTGGATGGATAGCTTGCGGTACCACCCGGTGCATAAACACCAACCTTCCCCAGCGGACGGGCGATAGTACTCTCACCCATGCAGCCTGCTCCAGCCATCACTGCATCTCTCTGTAATACATGGAAGGAGTATATACTGTCCGCAGCTATCTTTAGAGCCGACATCAGCCGCGAATCTATCTTCCGTCGTGCTTTCTTTATCTGCTCTCGGCTTATCTCCAGCGATTCAAGCTTGATGCCGTCAATCTTCAGGCTATAATCGAAAAGTGCGGCATCGCCCCTTTTTCTAACCCCGGCAATTATCTGACCTACCGCCACCTCCGGATCCCCTGTACCGAACATTTTTTCAAGTTTTTTCTTTAACGATTCCGTTACAGTGTAATCTCCGGCAGATACTTCTCTCGATAGCAACTTCTTCGTATCATTGTAACCGCTTACTATCTTCACTGTATCTCCCCTACGGCTTTTCTCAGCCTTTCCACGATAGGCACCAACCGTTCACTCTTAACAGTATTACTCATAGCGGTAGTATTACCGATCATACACGCTGTAGATTCGAATAGTGTGTCTATAATTTTTAGGTTGTGTCGGGCGATGGTGCCACCCGTTTCGGTATTCTCTATAAGCAGATCGGCGTCCTCCGGTAGAAATGCTTCGCTTGCTCCCCATGTTGGAATTATACGATACATCCCCAGATGGTTGTCCCTTGCATATCTGTCGGCAATGTTGACATATTCCGAAGCCACACGATAAGACTTATTCCCGTTGCGACATATTTGCCTCAAGCTGTCTATATTATCGGCGGCGACATCATTATTGACCACAGCGACTATTTTCACCCAGCCGTATTTCAGGTCCAGAATCTCCTTCACCGGGCTGGACGGAAACTGCTCCAGGTGCTCCGTTAACCAGTCCCTGCCTGTGATGGCGATATCGAAGTTGCCGTTTGCAACCTGTAACGGCATATCCTGGGGCCTGATCACCTTTGTACAAATCCCGTCCATTCCGATTTTCGGTCGGCGGTTACCAGTTTTCGAAGGGTAGTCTTCTATCTCGATGCCAGCGTTATCCAGTATTCGGTGGACGTGTACCTGCTGGTGCCCATCTGGTAGAGCCAGCCTTATGGCACTTTTGCCTGCTTCTTTGATGTAATGCCTTACGGTTTTAGACAATAC
>DUFE01000100.1 GCA_011170385.1 Dehalococcoidia bacterium
AACGATTTTAGAAAATCCACGAATAAGTGTTTCAGTTACTGGATAATACTTAGCATAAACCTCTCTATTTCGAATATCAGCACCTATATACCATACGATTTCCTTATATGCTTGAATCAATGTCTCTACTACATCTGCCTTGGTATTGATTGCTATCCTCCAAGCATATAGAACAGCAATGGCGTCACGCTGAGCTTCCCAATTAGCAATAGGAATGCCACCTCTCATTTCCCAATCAAACCACAACGGCGGTACGTCTTTTTGATAAAGTTCTTTAAAATATTTATCTATTAAAGGCTCAAATGTATTACTATTAAGCTCTGCCCTTCTTCTCTTTATTTCATTAATATCATTTTCCAATTCTTCATCAAACTCATAGCGTGTTATAGTTTTGCCGTTACGTTCTATTTTAGCAACTTCCCTAGGTTTATATTTGAGAGGTATAAAGTCAGATTCATCAACTGACTTTCTTAGTTGTGAGACTAAGGGTTCTAATTCCTTCTTTAAGAGCAAGATATCTGATTGTTCTGGCAGACTGAGTTCAATTTCATCTTCCATAGCAATTGGGATTATATTACTAAATTTATAGCAATACTAGGTCTTGACATTATATCCGTATACGGTTATAATATGAGTATGTATAGTACATTCGAAGCTGCAAGAGAGCTCGGGTTATCAGAGAGACATATTAGACTTTTATTGAATAAAGGTGAGCTTAAGGGTAAAAAGTTAAGACGTGATTGGGTAGTCCTAGACTTAAACTATACTAGAAAAAGGAAACCAAAAGGGGGTAAGAAATAACTTGCTTAAAATGGAAAGGAAACATATCAGACCGTTATCTTTAATGCTATCAAGGGCATTTAGAGACGAATTTAAAGACATCTTTCCTGATCCAGAAGAGAGAAAGATAAAAGAACCCATGATTAATGAATTCTTTCTTCGTCTTTATTACTCAGATAGTAAGATTTTCATAACCTCACCCCGATTGGAAGGGATTATAGTTTGGATGAACTCAGATAAGAGGAGGAGAACGCTCTTCTGGCGAATACTTACTTCTAGGTCCATCTTTCAGGCAATTAAAATAGGTATCAAACCTCTTAAGAAGATACTAGCCTATGATCGATATATAGAGGGAAAGCGTAGAGAATTAGCGCCTTTTAAACACTTATACTTAGCAGTATTACCAGTTGATCCGCAACATCAAGGAAAGGGTTATGGTAGTAAATTATTAGATGAGTTGATCTTTGAAATGGATAGGGAGTGTTTACCCTGCTATGTTGAAACAGAGGGTGAGAAGAATGTTTCTATATATAAGCACTTTGGTTTTAGAGTAGTTGACGAGTTCGAGGTTCCAGACACAACGGATAGGTTAATAGCCATGCTGAGGAGACCTAAAGAACTCCTAAGGTAATAGCAGTAACGGTTAAAAAAAGGAGGAAAGAAATGAGTAAGAAAGTTAAGCAATTTGTTAAGCAAATAGATAAAAAATCCTTAAAAAACGGTAATTTTAGCTTTAATCAGTGGCGCCCCCAATGGAATTCGAATCCATGTTGCCGGCTTGAAAGGCCGGTGTCCTGGGCCTCTAGACGATGGGGGCGTAGCATCAAGTATATCAAAGAGAGCGGCTGTTTTACAACGCGGTTTATCGCCGGAATCGGTCTGCGCGTTACCTGCCCGTTATGCTAGAATATTCAACAATATGAGTGAAGCGGGCAACGATAATAAAACGCCTTCGGCGGAAAGGTGGGGCTGGGTCAAGACGAAGCTGGTTCCCATCCTGGGCTTGCTCCTGGTGCTGGGTATCGTCATCGGCGTATTCTGCCTTTATAGATACTATCCGGAAAAGGTGGAGGGACTAGAAGGATTCGGCTACCTGGGTGTCTTTCTTATCAGCGTGCTTCTGAATGCCACCCTTATCCTGCCTGCCGGTAACTTTCTGGTTATGGCGACTCTGGGTGCCGCCCTTTTCCCTCCCTTCGTCGGCATAATCGGTGGTCTTGGAGCCGCCATCGGCGAGCTTACCGGCTACGCCGCCGGCTACAGCGGACAGGCAATTATAAAAAAGCGCCAGCTATACACCAGGCTGGAGGGGTGGATGAAGAGGTGGGGTTCGCTTACCATATTCATCCTCTCTGTGGCGCCACTGTTCTTCGATGTCGCCGGCATCGCCGCCGGAGCGCTGCGCTTCCCCATATGGAAGTACTTCATCGCCTGCTGGCTGGGCAGAACCATACTCTACATAGCAATCGCCTGGGCGGGGGCTATGGGCTGGGAGGCGGTGCTTGGCTGGCTTGGTTAGACGGAAATTTCACCTTTAAAAGTATCAAAGCCCCCGCGATACAATAGATACAACAAGCTGCCAGCATAACCTGGTAACCTAAATCGGCGCTGATGGCTTCGAAGCGGTCTATCACCGGGCCGATAAGCCGTGAGAGGGCGGCGCCGCCGGCGGTCGCCATGTTCGCCAGTCCAAGATATCTCGCCTCTTCACCCTTAGCGACCAGATCCACGGCAAGCGCCCAGTTGGTGCTGGTGAAGGCGCCGACGGCTACGCCGATACCGGCGGCGGCAACCAGCACGAAGGTGTAATCCTTAGCGAAGATTACCACGGCAATGACCAGTGCCATTAACAAAGCGGAGATGACGCCAATGGGTTTTCTGCCGATTCTATCAGACAGATGCCCGGCGGGGTAAACTACAATAAGCATACCGACTATCGCCACCACCGAGAAAGTGGCAGCCGCCTCTGCCGGGTTGGTAACGCCGATGACGTCCCGCAGGAAGTACAGCGCAAACTGCTGGATGGTGGAGAAAGCCATGAATATAAGCGTGCGGGATACCAGAAACCAGATAAAAACACGGTTATCGCGGATGTTTATGCGGAAGGTATTGACCACCGTCGATAGTATGGATACACCGGGCTTGCCGCTACCGGGCTCCTCTTTGACTGTGAGCAGGGTAACAACCAGGATTATGAGTAGTACCGCACCCGGTATAGCCAGCGATAACCACAGCCACTGGCTGCCCTCGCCTGCGGAATAGTTATCCATGAAAGTGCTTATCAGCAGCACGGAGGCAGCCCCACCGGCTATCTCCAGCAAGGTCTTGACCCCGGAGGCGCGCCCCCGCTTGTCTTTTGGTACCAGGTCCGGGATGAAGCCCTGGTAAGGACCTTGCGCCGTGTTATTGCTGATTTGCATCAGGCAATAAATGGCGAAGACGGCGGCGTAGCTGCCCGCTAACCCGATGCCGGGCAGGAGCAGAATCAGAAACATGATTCCAAGCAGGATGAAGGGCCGCCGCCGACCCCAGAGGAAGCCGGAATGGTCGCTGATGGCGCCTGCTATTGGCTGGACGACCATAGCCAGCAGCAGCCCGGTGAAGGTCATTATGCCCAGGTAGGTGTTCTTCTCGGGCTCGGCGACGAAGTCCAGCAGCCTCAATGGCAGGATGATGGTATGCATGCTCTGCCACAGGGCGGACATGGCAAAGCCGAGGATGGTAATCTTGAAGTAGTCGGCTGCTTTGAAAGCGCCGTTACCACCGTATAAATTGCGCTTCACTTCGGGCTAAAGCATAGCAGAGCCGCAATGTGGAGGCAAGGCGGCTCTTACGGATAAACCGATACCGCCTCCAGACCAGCGGTCTCCGGTAGCCCCAGCATAAGGTTCATGTTCTGGACTGCCTGCCCGGCGGCACCCTTTATCAGATTGTCGATGCAGCTTATCACCACCATCATACCCGTTCTGCCGTCGACAGTTGGATGGATTAGGCACAGGTTGGATCCGCGGGTGTGCTTGGTGTGGGGTGGGGTATCTGTTACTTTTACAAAAGGCTCTTCGCTGTAGAAATCGCTGTATATCTGCTTCAATTCTTGGGCAGTAATTTTACCGGCGAGAGGAGCGTAGCAGGTGGACAGTATACCACGCGTCATCGGCACCAGATGCGGCACGAAGGTTATCCGCATTTTCTTATCCGGCTGGAGCAACCCCAGCTCCTGGATGATCTCCGGTAGGTGGCGGTGTCCCTCCAGGGCATAAGCGGTGGTATCTTCGTTGGCTTCCGCGTAGTGGGTTTTTATGTTTAGGCTTCTGCCGGCTCCGGAGACGCCGGACTTGCTGTCTACCACGATATATTCTTTAATCAATCCTTGCTTGACTGCTGGAGCCATGGCAAGGATGGCGCCGGTGGGGTAGCAGCCGGGGTTTGCCACCAGCTGCGCTCCGGCTATCTCATTACGGTACAGTTCGGTTAGTCCGTAGACTGCCTGTGAAAGCAGCTGCGGGGCTGGGTGGCTAACGCCGTACCATTCGTTGTATTCGGTTTCGTCTTTAAGCCTGAAGTCAGCACTCAGATCCACCACCTTTATACCTTTCTCAATAAGAGACAGCACCTCTCGAGCACTTTCCTTGTGGGGCATAGCCACCAGTACTATGTCGACTTCTCCCAGCTTCTCTTCGATGGTAAGGTTGCTGTCTGCTAGATGGGGAAAGACATCGGCGAGTCTATGTCCGGCGGCACTCCGCCCGGTTACAGTTGCCAGCGTTACCTGCGGGTGGCTGCTCAATAGTCTGGCGCACTCTATGCCGGCGTAACCGGTAACATTGATAATACCTGCCATGGCTTTATCCATCATGGTCCCCCTTTGTCCCTACTATGTTATTCTTCTTCGGTGCTGAATTCAACCACCTTCTGGTCTTGCTCTATTACGGGCAGAGCCTGCTTGATATCGGTTTTCTTCATTCCGGTGGCGGTAAGGGTCCGCCTGATAAACTCCAGGCTGGCTTCGTACTCTGGGCTTATCAGTTCAGTAATGCCTATCTTTTTCAGTGTTTTCGCCTCGCCGGCCCGGTGAACCCTGGCTATTATCTTCAGGTCTGGGTTTATCTCCATGGCGGCTTTTACGGTAGCTATCACCGCCATCGGGTCGGGGAAGGTTATCACCAGTGTTTTCACTCTGCCCAGATCCGTCTGGTTGAGCACGTTGGGATTGCTGGCGTCACCGTAAATACGGGGCGTGCAGCAGTCTCTAGCTTCGGCGATACGCTCCGGGTCTATATCGATAACTATATGCGGCACACCGGCGTCCAGCAGTCCTTGAGATACGTTCTGTCCGATTCTGCCGTAACCGGCAACAACCACCCGTCTAGTCTCTTTGGCTGGCTCACCGGATTCGGTTACCACCAACCCCTTGCCCAGGCGCCTGCGGATGGCGGGGGTGGAAGTTACCCTGGGGTATAACCAGGAGACCAGGTTTATGGATAGCGGCGTCAGTAGCATGGTAATAATAGCGCTGGCTAGGATGACGGAATAAAACTGTTCTGTAACCAGACCGGCGTCTATTCCCGTTTGAGCCAGTATAAAGCCGAACTCCCCGATTTGAAATAAGCCGGCGCCGGCAAGCAGGGCGATGCGGCTGCTATAGCCGAAGGACAGGACGATGCCAGAGATAATCAGTAGCTTTATCAGGATGATGGCGATCACTGTTAACGCTATCAGCACCCAGTTATCAAGCACGAACGACGGATCGAGCAGCATACCTAGGGAGACGAAGAAAAGGGTAGCGAATATGTCCCTCAACGGTGTAATTTCACCCAGAGCCTGGTGAGCGAACCTAGTTTCGCGCAGCACCAGCCCGATTAAAAACGTACCGAAGACTATCGGCAGACCGAAGACCTGGGTACCCAGCACGGCGCCAAAGCACAGCACCAGCACTATCAGCAGGAACAGCTCGCGGGTGCGAACCCGCCCGATACGGCCCATCAACCAGGGTAGTATCCACAAGCCCGAAACTATGGCTATAGCGATAAACAAAAGCGCCTTTCCGGTGGAGGTGACCAGAGAAAGAAACAGGTTGTCCACCTCGCCACCCATAAGCGGCACTATCAGAGCCATTACCACCACGCTGATGTCCTGAAGGATGAGTATCGCCAGCATGATCCGTCCGTGTACCGAGCTCAACTCGCCCCGCTCCATCAAAAGCTTTAGGCATACGGCGGTGCTGCTTAAGGAAATTATCAGCCCGAATAGTATGGACTGGGGTAGTGCCCAGTCGAAAAGAAAGTAACCCGCTACCAGTCCGGCACCGAAGGTGAGTAAAATCTGTGCAATGCCACCCCATATCCCCACCCTGCCAACCTGCCGCAACTGGCTAACTGATATTTCCAGCCCCAGGGTGAACATCAGCAGGGCAACACCGATGGTTGCCGCCGCCTCGACCAGTTCCAGGTCGGTTACCAGCCCCAGCGAATGGGGACCGACAGCCATACCGACTACCAGGTAGCCCAGTATCACGGGCTGCCTTAAGCGGTGGGCTATCATTCCCCCTACCAGAGCCGCTGCCAGTAGAATAGCGATACCTACGAACGGGCTCAAATTTTCCATAGTCTTCAACTCGAGCTGTTGTTGCCTCTCAAATGACTCCTCTTCCCTGGTAAGGGAAGGGATCAGGTAATAGGTAACTCACAGCTAAAATAGGGCGTTACCAATTTTAACATAAATTGCTATAAAAAGGGCGATATGATAATATTCCATAAGGTATAATCCGACCATACACTAACTCAAACAGGAGAAAACAAGTGCCCAAGATATATCTTATTGATGTAACCAATCGTGATGGAGTACAGACGGCCAAACTCGGTCTCTCCAAACTGGAGAAGACCATGATGAACATCTACCTTAACGAGATGGGGGTTTTTCAGTCCGAGTTCGGTTTTCCCACCACCAGGCACGAGTCCAACTACCTTCAAGCCAACCTGGAGCTGGCGGAGCTGGGAGCCCTTAAGCCTATCCGCCTGGAAGGATGGATAAGAGCCATCGTTGCCGATGTCGAAACCGCCTTCAAACTGGTGCCCAATATGAAGCACCTCAACCTTTCTATATCCACATCTGACCAGATGATTAACGGCAAGTTCAGGGGTAAGAAAACCAGGGAAGACATTATTAAGGATATGACCGCGGCGGTCGACGCTGCCTGGGCTCACGGCGCCGAAAGTGTCGGCGTTAATGCCGAGGACGCCTCTCGCACGGACATCGGCTACCTTATAGAGTTTGGTCAGGCGGCAAGGGAKCAYGGYGCCAAYCGTTTGCGRTACTGCGATACCCTGGGYTACGATAAYCCCTTCACCATTTACGAAGCMAAYARGAYRCTGGCAGAGAARGTGGCKYTGCCMATAGAGCAGCACTGCCACGGAGACCTGGGTATGGCGGTGGCTACCTCCATCGCCGGTGCCAAGGGGACAATAGATGGCGGCCAGGACGCCTACATTAACACCACAGTCAATGGCATTGGGGAGAGAGCAGGCAATGCCGACCTCGTCGCCACCATACTGGCCATCACCAAATCGAAGGGTTTTAGCGATAACTACCAGCTTGGCGGCTCGGTTGACCTTTCTATGGCGTGGAAGATAGCCAGGTTCGCCAGCTATGCCTTCGAAGTGCCCATACCGATAAACCAGCCGGGCGTTGGCGCCAACGCCTTTGCCCACGAGTCCGGCATACACGCCGATGGTGTATTAAAGGATCCGGAAAACTACGAACTATACAGCTTCGAAGAGCTGGGTCGGGGTGGGGCGGAGCTGGTTGATACCGGTCGGGAAATCTGCGCTGGCGAGTACAGCGGCATATCGGGTTTCAGCCATATCATGGGGCAGATGTCGGTGTCCTTTGCCGATAAGGAAGAGGCCAACCGGGTGCTGGAGCTGGTGAGATACGCCAACGTGGAGGCGCAGAAACCGCTGATAGAGGACGAGCTTATCTTCATTGCAAAGTACCCCGAAATCACCAAGAAGCTGTTGACACTGACGCCTATGGAATAGCCGACTTTATAATCTGGGAGGCGGGAAATGACTGCTCGACCTTCGGATATGACTATCAGATCTATCGGCATCGTCCGCAGCCCGGTGCGGCATAAGCAGAAGCCGGGCTTTCATTGGGAGGAAGTGGTCTCCGAGGTAATAATCGACGATAGCCTTGCCGAAGCCCTGGAGGGACTGGAGGGATTTTCCCATATCACGGTTATCTATCGGCTGCACCTGTCAGGAAACGGGTCTAAAATGGCATCCAAGGTCCACCCCAGAGGGGATGAAGAACTGCCGCTGGTGGGGTGCTTTGCCACCCGTTCCCCTTACCGCCCCAACTCGCTGGGACAAAAGCTGGTTAAATTGCTGGAGCGAAGGGGCAACGTATTGCGGGTGCAGGGACTGGATGCCCTAGACGGGACGCCGGTTATAGACATAAAGCCATATATACCAGGCTACGATTCGGTAGAAAACGCCACGGTGCCTCGATGGGCGAAACACGATTAAGCCGTTTTTTAGATGAAATCTACCAGCGGCTTCTGGCGGCTTACGGGCATCAGCACTGGTGGCCGGCGAACGGATCCTTCGAGGTTATGGTCGGCGCCATCCTGACCCAATCGGCTGCCTGGAGTAATGTCAATAAAGCTATTGGTAACCTCAAGAAAGCCGGTGCTTTATCACCTCAAGCAATACGTAGCCTACCCCTTGCCGAGCTTGCTTTGATTATCCGCCCCTGCGGCTATTTTAACGCCAAGGCGGTCAAGCTGAAGGCGCTGGCAGACTGGTTTGGCAGCCATGGGGATAACATAGAGAGCCTGCATGATGCCGATATCGAAAGCCTGCGGCGTGAGCTCCTTGCCGTGCATGGCGTCGGACAGGAGACTGCCGATTCCATCCTGCTTTATGCCGTCGGCAAGCCAGTTTTCGTCATCGACGCCTATACTCGCCGCATCATCGGTCGCCTTGGTCTGTTACCGGAGAAGGAAAGCTACGGTGTTTACCAGAGGCTATTTACGGCAAATCTGGAAGCGGACGTCCATCTTTATAATGAATACCACGCCCTGCTGGTGAAGTTGGCTAAAGACGCCTGCCGTAAAAAGCCCCTGTGCCTGCAATGCTGCCTCAGTGACATGTGCTGTTATAATAAGAATAATAACATTGGGGTATAGCTCCAGGGGGTGCGTTTGAAAATTAAAAAACAGTCTCTTACCGACGGCAAGATTATTCTGAGGCCTCTCGACAGGCAGGACGAAGTGCCGCTGTATGAGGCTGTCAGGGAAACGCTGGACGATCTTATGCCCTGGCTTCCGTTCTGCCGCCACGATTACTCGATCAAAGAGACCCGTATCTGGTTGAAGGGCAGGGACGAGGAGTGGCAGATGGGTATATCTTATGACTTCGCCATTATAGACGCTGTCAGTGGCGACCTGATGGGCGTCGGCGGCATCAATCACGTAATCGATGAGTTTAAGATGGCCAACCTGGGCTACTGGATAAGAAAGTCATGTATGGGCAGGGGCATAGCCGTTGCCGCCGTACGGTTGCTGGCGGCTTTCGGTTTCGATGAGCTTGGGCTGAACCGCATAGAAATAATACCCGACGTAAGAAATAAAAGAAGCCAGAGGGTAGCTGAAAAAAGTGGCGCCAAAAGAGAGGGTATACTGAGAAAACGCCTCACCGTGAATGGTCAGGTAAGCGACGCCGTTATGTATTCTCTGACAGCGGAAGATGTAGGCAGAGGTTGACTTCATGAAATCCTTGGATGAGCTCGCTGGTAGAATCGCCGAACTGATTGTCAGGGCGAAGCGGACAGTCGTTTTCACCGGTGCCGGCATCAGCACCGAGTCCGGCATACCCGATTTCCGTGGCCCCGGCAGTATCTGGGAACGGTTCGACCCCGATGACTTCACCTACCAGAAGTTCCTGGGGGATGTAAAGGCCAGGCAGAAGCAGTGGAGGCTGTTGCGGCAGCTCAACCTCACCGCCGAGCCCAACGCTGCGCACAATGCCATCGCCGGGCTCTATCGGCTGGGCAGACTGGACTGCGTCATCACCC
>DUFE01000101.1 GCA_011170385.1 Dehalococcoidia bacterium
ATACCATGAAGCCCAGGCGGATATCAAAGGCGATAAACATCGGTGGGGTAACCATCGGTGGTGGCGCATCCGTAGTCGTACAGTCCATGACCAAGACCGATACCCGTGATGTTATGTCTACCGTTACCCAGATTAAGGAGCTTGAGGACTGCGGTTGCGAGCTGGTACGCGTCGCCGTGCCCGATAAAGAAGCCGCCGCTGCCCTGCCTGCTATAAAGAAAAGCATATCTATACCGCTCATCGCCGACATCCATTTCGACTACCGATTGGCACTAGCGGCAATCTCGTCCGGCATCGATGCCCTGCGGCTAAACCCGGGCAACATTAGTCAGCCAGATAAGGTTGCCGCCGTCGTCAAGGCTGCAAAAGAGAGGGATATACCCATCCGCATTGGGGTTAATGCCGGCAGCCTGCCCGAAGCAACCAACCCCAGACTGACCACATCACAGAGGATGGTGGCGGCGGCTATGGGACATGTAAAACTGCTGGAGGACCTTGATTTCGATCTGATAAAGGTTTCGTTAAAGGCTTTTGACGTGCCGACCACCATAGAAGCCTACCAAGATATCGCCGAAAAAATCCCGTACCCACTGCATATCGGTATCACCGAAGCCGGTCCCCCACGCAGCGGCATCATCCGCAGTGTTGCCGGTATAAGCCCGTTGTTGTATATGGGCATCGGCGATACCATCAGGGTATCGCTCTCCGCTCACCCCAGGGAAGAGGTAATCGCTGCCTATGAAATCCTGAAGAGCCTCGAATTACGCCAGCGTGGGCCTGTTCTGGTCAGTTGCCCATCTTGCGGTAGAGCGGAGGTCAATATTATAAAGCTCGCAGCAGAGGTGGAGGAGCGGCTGCTTAAAGTCAACAAACCAATAAAGGTGGCGGTGATGGGCTGTGCCGTCAACGGCCCCGAAGAAGCCAGGGACGCCGATATAGGAATCGCCTGCGGCAAAGGCAGAGCCGTCCTCTTTAAGAAGGGCGAAAAGATTGGTGTCATTGAGGAAGGCAATTTTGTAGATGAGTTGATGCGCGAGGTAGAAAGGTTTTAAAAAATCCATCCCCCTAACCCTAACCCATTCCATTTATAAATGGAATGGGTAATAAACATAGGGTTTTACAGCGTTTAAGTCAATTATAAATATAAGGGATGTTAAGATGTACTTCGCCCCCTCCTTCTATATTTCCCACTCTTTCTTTAACCTTTATTTCCCACCCTGCCCGCCCTCGGTAAGGGGTATTAAGGGGGAGAGGTTGTTGTGAATAGTACACTCTCTTTTTATCTTTCTATTCCCGCCCGCCGCCCTTTTATAAAGGACTGGCATAAATCCGCCCGATGTGGTTTAATTCTGTTAATCATTAAATAATCAACGATCCACCCTGGCTTTACCGATACGGAGGGATTAAGAAGTGGAGCAGCCTACTGAAAAACTGGGAGATACCGCAGCAACCAGAACCTGGATGCCGATGGTTGGTGGTATCCTGAGCATCATCTCCGGATCGCTGGGCTTTATCGCCATCGCCTTTTTCCTTACCTTCGGCAGTATCTTTGGCGCCGCCATAGCCCGCGACGTCCTTCTCTCTCTGGGCTTCTGGCATATGGGCTTACCGATGACCATAATCGGAATAATAGCCATAATCCTGCTATGCATCAGCGCAGTGGCTATCATCGGCGGTATCTATGCTATTCAGAGGCGGGGGTGGGGGATGGCTTTAGCCGGAGCAATTTGTTCCATCTTCCCATCGCAGGTTTTGGGAATACTGGCGATTGTCTTTATAACCATATCCAGGAAGGAGTTCGAATAGCCTATGCTGCTATCAAAGCTGTTCGGCAAAACGCAGCGGGAGATACCCGCCGAAGCGGACACGGTAAGCCACAGGTTGCTGCTTAAATCCGGAATGATACGGCAGTTAGCAGCCGGCATCTATACCTACCTTCCTTTGGCCTGGCGAGTGATAGGAAAGATAGAAGCTATCGTACGCGATGAGATGAACAAAGCCGGCGGCCAGGAGCTATCCATGCCGGTGCTTCAGCCCATAGAGCTATGGCAGAAAACGGGCAGAGACCTCGCCTTCGGCAAAGGTCTCTTCACCCTCTACGACCGTAAGGAGCGACAGCTGGCTATGGGTCCGACTCATGAGGAGGTTATTACCGAGCTTGTCAGCTATAACGTCCAGAGCTACCGCGACCTGCCGCTGCTGCTCTACCAGATTCAGACCAAGTTCCGAGACGAGCCGAGGCCCAGGGGCGGTCTGATAAGGGTGCGCGAGTTCATAATGAAAGACCTCTACAGCTTCGACGCCGACGACGAAGGGCTGGCACAAAGCTATGACAAGATGCTGAACGCCTACCGTAACCTCTATGCACGCTGCTGTCTGCCTGCCATCCTGATAGAAGCCGACAGTGGCGCTATCGGCGGCAAGGACTCCCACGAGTTCATGGTCATTTCCGAAAGCGGCGAGGATGAGTTTATCTATTGCGACGGCTGCAAATATGCCGCTAATGTCGAGAAGGCGACCAGCGTCAAGGATAAGGCGGAAAGCAAACAGCCGCTACCGGCAGAAGAAGTCGCCACGCCAGGCTACCAGAGCATCGGGGAGGTATCAAACTTCCTCGGTGTGCCCGCCAGGCAAACCCTGAAAGCGGTATTTTACATTGCAGACAAAGAGCTGGTCTTCATTGCCATCCGCGGCGACATAGAGGTCAATGAGACAAAACTGAAGAACCTGCTGCACTGCACTGAGCTGCGCATGGCAGGCGAGGACGAGATAAGAGCCGCCGGTATCGTTGCCGGCTCGGCGTCGCCAGTAGGTTTGAAGGATATAAAAATTGTCGCCGACGAATCGGTAACCTCCGGCACCAACTTCGTCGCTGGCGCTAACAAAGCCGATACCCACCTGAAGAACGTCAACTACAACAGAGATTTCAAAGCTAACATCGTTGCCGATATCGCCCTGGCTCGTGCCGGCGAGGTCTGCCCCAGATGTGGTGGCAGGTTGCTCTCGGCGCAGGGGATCGAAATAGGCCACATATTCAAGCTGGGCACCTTCTTGAGCGAAAAACTGGGCGCTTACTACATAGATGCCAGCGGCATATCCCGACCTATCGTTATGGGCTGTTACGGCATCGGCATCGGTCGTCTTATGGCGGCTATCGTCGAGCTAAATCACGACGACAAGGGCATCATCTGGCCGATGTCGGTCGCACCTTACCTGGTCTATCTATGTCCTCTGTATACGGAGAATGACGAGGTGGTAAAAGCAGCCGAAAACCTCTATGCCGAGTTGGAGAAACTTGGGCTGGAGGTGCTCTTTGACGACCGTACCGAATCCCCTGGTATCAAATTCAATGATGCCGACCTGCTGGGGATACCGCTAAGAGTAACCGTCAGTCCGCGTACGCTTGAGAAAGGCAGCGTCGAGCTGAAGCTGCGCACTGAAAAGAATACAGAGCTTGTGCCGCTCGATGCAGCGGTTGAAAAAATAAAGAAACTGGTATCAGACACGCAGGCTGACTCCCAGTTCACCTGAAAGCTTGTTTAGTATCTTCTGCTGCACCTTATCCACCTCTTCATCGGTCATGGTGTGTTTTGATGACTGGAAGTTGATGCGATAGGCGAGTGATTTCTTTCCCGATGGCAGCTGTTTACCAATATATACATCGAACAGAGCAACCTCTTGAACCAGAGAGAAGCCCTTAATAAAATCTATTACCTGTTTATTACTGATACTATTATCCAGCACCAGTGCTATATCCCGCACTACCGCCGGGAAACGCGGTATTGGCTGGAAGGTCTTGTGGCCAAGGGTGTGTGGTAAAAGCGCTGCCATTTCCATCTCGAACAGATAGACCTCGCCGGTTATATCGAAAGCCTCGGCTACCGCGGGATGCAGTTCGCCGACAACACCGATTCTTTCCCCGCCGACCGTAATAGTTGCCTGTCTGCCTGCCATCAAACCTTTATCATCGCCTTCCTCGTATTCGGCTCCTAGCCCCAGCCGGGACAGCAAGCCCTCGACCACTCCCTTGGCGTCGAAGAAGCCGATAGCTTCACGTCTGCCGTGCCATATTTTATCTTCTCCGCTACCGCTCAACAAGCCGCACAGAATCTCCGGCTCTTCAGGTAAATCGCTACCGAGGGTAAGATAGATTCTGCCCAACTCATAGAGCATTATCGTCCCGTTTTCGTGCCGCCGGTTGCTTTCCAGGGCAATCAGTAAATTGCCCCTCAAGCTGGTACGCAGACAACCCTGCTCCACCGTCATAGCATTAGCCAGCGGCAAAGGCTCCGGCTCAAGCAAACCCTGTGATAGCTTCGCCATTACCTCACGGCTGGTCAGCGAATATGTTATAACCTCCTGGAAGCCGAAGCCAGTGAGGATATCGTTAACCCTCTCCCGCAACTTCACTGCAGGATTACCGCTTTGCGGCGGTATCATGCCGGACAGTATCGTCGTCGGGATATTATCATAACCGATAATTCGGGCGACTTCCTCGATGAGGTCTTCCTCAATACTTATATCACTACGCCAGTATGGTGTATTAACCAGTAACCCCTCCGCCGAGGAAGCCTTTTTCATGTGAAACCCCAGTGCGACCAGGGCGCTTTCTATCCGTTCAGGGCTGAAGTCCACACCTAAAACTTTATTCACCCTTTCGGGTCTCAATAGTATGGGTTCCGGCTCTCTCCTGCCTGGATATACATCAATTAATCCTCTAGCGGCTTTACCGCCGGCAATCTGTATAATGAGCTGCGTCGCCCGCTTCAGAGCCGGCAGCGTTAGCTCGGCTCGTATAGCCCTCTCGAAGCGCATGCTGGCTTCACTAACCAGCCCCAGCTTACGGCTGGTGAAGTGGATACTAGACGGTTTGAAGCTGGCGGCTTCCAGTAGTATTGCCGTGGTCTTTTCATCGACCTCGCTGTTGGCAGCTCCCATAACCCCGCCAATGGCTACCGCCCGTCGGCTATCGCCGATAACCAGCATATCACGGCTAAGCTTTCTCTCCACGCCATCCAGGGAGATCATAACCTCACCGTCCCTCGCCCGCCGCACGATGATTTTTTTATCGCCTATCTTATTGTAGTCGAAGCCGTGTAGCGGCTGGCCATATTCCAGCATAACGTAGTTGGTAATATCCACGATGTTGTTTATCGGACGCATGCCGGCGCTAGCGAGGTGCTGTTTCATCAATTCCGGTGACTCTCCTATCTCGATACCCGCTATCAGGCTGGCACAGTAACGCGGACATAGGTCCGTGTCGGCTATCTCAACCGATATCTGCTTTTCTATCGACTCCCCCTCGTAATCAAGCTCCAGTTCGGAAACATAAGCAGACTTACCGGTAAGGGCAGCCACCTCCCTAGCAACACCCGTTACCGACAGCAAATCGGGGCGGTTGGGGGTTACCTCCAGATCCAGCACCACATCTCCGAGGAAGTCTGCCAGCGATGCGCCCAACGGTGCTTCGGGTGGCAGCACCATAATTCCTTCATGGCTATCCGATATACCCAGCTCCTTTTCGGAGCAAACCATGCCGCAGGAGACGACACCGCGTATCTTAACTTTCTTTAATACTGCTTTTTCCCCGGTATGTCCATCGATAAGCTCGGTGCCGACGGCGGCAAAGGCTATCTTATCACCCCAATATAGGTTGGGTGCACCGCAGACCACCGTCTGCTTCTCGGCAGCCAGATCGACGGTTACCAGCCGCAGGCGGTCGGCATCGGGGTGGGGCTCTATGGCTATGATCTCGCCTATGACCACCCCCTGCCAGCCCTGCCCCAACGACATCATGCTGGTTTCGGTGCCGGCCATCGTTAGCCGCCGGGCAAGCTCTGCCGGCGGCAGGTCTATGTCAACATAGTCTTTAAGCCATCTGACTGGAACTTTCATAACCTAAAACTGCCTTAAAAACCTCAGGTCACTTCCATAAAACAAACGTATATCATCTATGCCATAGCGCAGCATCGGCATTCGCTCTATGCCCATACCGAAGGCAAAGCCGGTATAAACCTCCGGGTCTATACCAACACGCTCTAAAATCCTGGGGTGAACCATGCCAGCGCCCAGTATCTCTATCCAGCCGCTATTACCACACAGGCGGCAGCCGTCCCCCTTACAGACAGCGCATTCTATCGCCATCTCGACACCCGGCTCGACGAAGGGAAAGTAATCGCAGCGGAAACGCACCCGTCTGTCTTTACCGAAGAAACGACAGGCGAACTCGTAGAGTGTGCCTTTGAGATCGGCAAGGGTAATACCTTTGTCCACCGCCAATCCTTCAAGCTGATGGAACATAGGGATATGGGTAGCGTCGGTAGCCTCGTAGCGGTACACCTTGCCCGGCACCACTATCCTTACCGGAGGGCTTTTCTGCTCCATAACCCGTACCTGCATCGGCGACGTGTGGGTACGCAGCAGCCTGGTTTTACCGTTGTCTTTTTCCTCGCTGTCTATCCACAGTGTCGCCATGGTATCGCGGGCGGGGTGTTCGGCAGGGATGTTGAGCGCTTCGAAGTTATAGTAGTCCCACTCAACCTCCGGACCTTCGACCACCTCGAATCCCATGGATGTAAAGATAGCGTCTATCTCACGGTAGACCTGTGTGACCGGGTGGAGCCGTCCGGCGGGAAACGGACGCCCCGGCAGGGATATATCAATACCCTTTTCCGCAGCCGACGCCTCCATCCTGTCTCGACGAACCGCCCGCTCCTTCTGACCTAGCCATTCCTCCAGCTCAACCTTGAGCCTGTTGGCAGCGGCTCCTACCGTCTTCTTCTCATCAAGGGATAATCTAGACAGGCTGCGTAAAACCTCGTTCAAGCGGCTCTTCTTACCCAGATAGCGAATCCGCCATTCTTCCAGCTTCTTAGCATCACCGGCGGCTTCCAGCTCCGTCGTTGCCGCTTTTCTTATCTCTTCGAGCTTCTGTGATATGCTCATGGCTTTACTAAATGCCGTTTCTTGATTGCCGTAAATTATAGGCTAACGCCGACGGTACGGTCAACAGGAGATACGGGTACCTAACCCGTTACCCGTTGCCGTGAAGGTAGTCTATAGCCCATTGTATAGCATCATCGCCGGTTAGCTCCAGTTCGATATCGGGGATAACGCCTATACCCTCGATCAGGTTGCCGTTGGGCGTAAACCAGCGTGCGATTGTAATATATAGCCCGGAGCCATCGGCAAGCTCTTTCATGGTGTTGGCGCTGCCCTTGCCATAAGTAGTGCCCCCAGCAATTACCGCCCGTTCGTGATCCTGAAGAGCGCCAGATACCACCTCGCTACCGCTGGCGCTGTATTGATTGACCAGCACCACCATCGGCAGGTCGGTGGTCACCTGTTGGGGTGCTACCACATATACATCGACATTGCCATGGCTATCCCTGGTTCTCAGTATCTCGCCCTCGTTCACAAAACGGCTGGTAACCTTAACTACCGAGTCCAGAAGCCCGCCGGGATTACCTCTTAAATCTAGAACGATACCGTTAGCCCCAGCACCGGCGATGTCCTCCAGCGCCGTTTCTAGCTCTCTGTCGGTTCTCTCAGTGAATTGCTCGATTTTAATATATACAATGTCCCCCCACATCTCGTAGCTGACGCTGGGGATTTCAATCTGCTGCCTTACGATGATAATCTCCGTCGCTTCGGTATTCCCCGAACGCAAAATTAGCAAACTGACCGGCGTCCCTTCATCACCGCGTACCTTCAACACCGCATCGTAGAGGCTCATCCCCTCCGTAGGCATGCCATCGATTTCCAGAATAATATCCCCGTTCTGCAAGCCCGCCGCCGCAGCCGGAGAGCCGTCGAAGGTAGCGACAATCGTTAGCTGCCCATCCTGAATGCCGACACTTGCACCAATACCAGAGTATTTCCCCTCCGAGCTGCTGGCATCCAGCTGGTAGGCATCCGCGTCTAGGTAAGCGGTATAGGGGTCGTCCAGCAATGCTATCATACCCTCGATAGCCGCCTGGCTTAGCATTTCGGCTTCGATCCTATCCTTCTCCACATATTCGTTGAGTATCGTCTCCCACGCCTGCTCGATACTAACAAGGTGCGGATCGCTTGGCGCCTGCATATCGCCACCCAGGAGATAACCCAGACCAAAAGCCAGACCGAGCCCTAATCCCAGCAACAGGCTGATTGCCCCCATTTTCAGTTCCCTGGACATCGAAATCGCCCCCTTTACCCGTTATATTGATAGTTTAACAACTAATTGGGAATAAAGAAAGCACGGACGGCTGATTAAACAGTTTAGCAAAACAAAGCGAGGGTAATACTGACAACGCCCTCCACCGCTTCGGTAAATTGCCAGCGTCAGGCGATTGATGGCACTGCCAGTTGTATCGTTATACCGGCGCTGTACTTCAATATTTTAAGAATGCTGCTCTCGTGCATGGTAAGAGCTATATCCAGAAGCAACTGCTCCGGTGTCGTCTGGCTCACCGCTGCCAGGTCTAGCCAAAAGTAGAGCGTTACAGCTTCCGAAGGCTCTAAGTCCAGTCCTGGGAAGTCCAATACAATCGTCGAATCATGGTCGTTTCGCTGGTAATCAAACCCCGGGTCTTCCAGCATCAGCGCCGAGGTCGGCTGCAGCAGGTCCAACTCCAGATGCAGCGAGTCGAGTTTATAGCCCTCCCTCGGTATCACCTTAAACAGAACGGGTGCTATATCTCCTTCCGCTGCCCCGACACTATGAAAAAAGGTAGCCATCTTGACTGACTTTTCATCACTGGCTATGCCTTCCTTGTAGAAATGAAAGGCATAGCCATCGTCTTCCTCATACACAGAGTTATTTGGTATCAGTCGCTGGTTGACAAAGAATAAACTGTTCGAAGCGGCTATATACAGAAGTACGGCTATCGCAGCCAAAACGATAGCGATAGCGCCCAGTTTTATATACCTGTTCATCAAATCACTATCACAGATTCAACATGTCTCCAGGCTGATATTATAGCACATATAATTCGTATCAGAACTCAACCACAACCAGAACAGGTGCGGTAACTAATGGGTTTGGTTTTTGGATGAAATGGTGAGGACATACTGCTCATGCAACATAAAAAGGCAACCACAGCTTAGATTTTTCCTTTTGATTTCTGGCATATATCCGCCTGTGAGCCGCTGAGTCAAATAACACTTTCCCTTTTTTCGTCCAAAGTATTATCCGTTAGTGTTTACTGAATTCACTGTAATTCTACAGATATAACAAAATCGTTACAGATAAGTAGCTTTTTGTTATGCCTTTCTTTATTTTATTATCTTAATATATATGTGAATTTAATTATATTTATATATACGTATTGGGTCTTCTATAACACTTAACAAGTCCGATACGACACTAAAGAAGCAGGGCATAATAGGTTGATTATGAAGAAACAAGATAATGTGACCTCGATTGCCATCTGGAAAAGCACCAAGGACAAGCTGGACAAGAATAAAGCCCCCGGTCAGTGCTACAACGGCTTTATCTGCCAGCTTGTTGATTTATGGGAGAGGAGAGAAGAAGAGAAGGAA
>DUFE01000102.1 GCA_011170385.1 Dehalococcoidia bacterium
AGATATAGCGATAAACATAAGGAATATCGGCGGGATAAAGGTGAGCACTGTGCCGACACCGCCGAGGACGCCGTTAGCCAGTAGCGAGCCCAACCACTCCGGGGAGACGCCGATGGCAAAGTCAGCCAGCCAGTCGAAAAACTGGCTTATCCAATCCATAAGCGGGCTGGAAAGGGCGAAAACGAACTGGAAAAGGGCAAATATTACCAGTAGCAACAAAGGGATGCCCAGCCAGCGGTTGACCAGTATTCGATCGATTTTGTCAGACAGGGTAAGCTGCTCGACGGGGGGTTTTGATAGCACGTCCTTAAGTAAACCACTGATAAAACCGTAGCGAGCATCGGCGATGATTGTTTCGGCATCATCCCGGTAGATGCTTTTCAGGTGTGCCAGACTCTCATCCCTGGCTTTCAGGATCTCTTCGTCAGGCAATCATCTGCCTCCTGAAACTTCTTGAGTATTTCCTCGTCCTCCTCGAGCAGCTTGATTGCCAGCCACCGCGGTGGGTATTTATTGGAGGGGTGGTTCTTCGAAATAATCTCTTCCAGCTTAGTAATCTCGTTTTCTATCTCCTGCCCGTAATACATCCTGAATGGATTACTGCTGTCCGTATCAGTTAGTTTGATTATCTCCCGCAGCAGCTCTTCGGTGCCCTGGTTGCGGCTGGCTACCATTGGTACCACCGGGGCACCGGTCTCCTGTGCTAGCGCCTTGATATCAATCTTGTGACTCTTTGCTTCAGCCATATCCATCATATTGAGGGCGATTATGAGCGGCACGCCCATCTCCATAATCTGAACGGTAAGATACAGATTACGCTCCAGGTTGGAGGCATCGATGATATCGACTACTGCATCTGGCTTCTGGTCGACTATAAAATTGCGGGCGATAACCTCGTCCGGTGCGTAGGCAGTAAGGCTGTACACGCCAGGCAGGTCGACCACACGAATATTGTATCCCAGGTAGTTATGCCTGCCCTCCTTTCTCTCAACGGTAACGCCGGGCCAATTGCCCACCTGCTGACGGGCTCCGGTAAGGTTGTTAAAAACGGTCGTCTTGCCCGAGTTGGGATTACCGGCGAGGGCGATGGTTATCTCTTTTCTGTCCAACTAGTTCTCCCTTACCAGAACGTGATGGGCTACGCCTCTGCCCAGAGCCAGCCGTGTTCCCCTGACTTCGATAATTACCGGGCTGTGCCGGTCACAGTTGATGAGCTTCAGTTCGGTGCCGGGGGTAAGGCCCATATCAGCAAGTCTTCTTTGCATTCCATGGCCACCCCGGAAGCCGATTACCGTTAGAATTTTGCCGTAGGTGGCGGCACAAAGTGGTATTTCCATAACCTCTACCTCGATTCTGGAGGCTACTTCCTTACGCAATGACAGGTCGTAGCCCTTTATCTTTATCTCGATGGGGTCTCCCAACGGGGCGACCCTTATCATCTCTACCTCGCTGCCGTTCACCATCCCCATATCCATAAGTCGCTGCCGTATGGTGCCGGTAACCCTGATTCTTAGCACCCGCCCCCTTTCTCCACTATCGAGATCGCTCAATAACTTGATTGTCATCGGCGGCTTTCCTTTCGCGCTTTAACGCCATTGGTGGATTCCCTATTGCTTTGCTCTGCTGCACGACAGCGGAACATTATATCTTTGCTTCTACTGCCGTGCTTGAGGTAGTAGTTAAAACCTTCGAGGCAGTCCGGCGTTCCATGGGGGCAATTCCGGGTGAACCTGATGAACTGATCTAGCCTCTCCAGGCTGGACGGGCTCAAGGCGTGCTCCATCCGGCAGGCGTCGTCTTTGGCTATCTTGGGGTCTACCTTGAGTATATCGGCAAGCAGATAGCACAGGATTCTGTGGCGGTGGTAGACATCCTGGGCTGCCTTGAAACCGTCCGGTGTGAGATCGACGGAGCCATATCTCTTATGCACCACCAGTCCCATACCGGAGAGTTTTGCCAGTGCCGAGGTAACGCTGGGCTTCTTCACCTTGAGCAGCTTGCTGATGTTGGTTACCGTAGCCCTTGCCTCCTTGCGCCCGAGTAAGGCAATAGCTTTGAGATAGTCCTCCATGCTGGCTGTCTGTTGTACCCTCGTCTCTTCCGTTTCTTTTACCATTCCCATTACCTTTGAAGCCAGAAAGTTAGTCAAATCTAACAATCATATACAATTCACCAGCATTTGTCAAGTTTTGGTTACGGAAATTCATATAATATGGGCGGTGGAGGGGGTGCTTGCGATGATGTGAAAATGTTATTAAGGGTAGCAGGGTGATGTGCTGTAGTAATAACGAAAAAGGCCAACGATGATGGGATTGGGTAGAAAAACAAGCAAAGATGGCGGAGGAGCAATATATAGTGATCTAAAAAAGATATTCCCCTTCCCCCGGATAGGGGGAAGGGGAATAGGTTACCAAGATAAGAGAGACTATTCGGTAAAGACGTTTACTTTACCCTTACCGCCTTCAATATCCACCTCCAGGTCGCTCAAGGCATCTATCAGCTGCTCTAAATCATCTTCTTTAAGGTTTTTAAGGCTGAAACCGACGCCCTTTTCTTTAAGGGCGGTATCGACCTTATCAGCGGCTTCGTTGGGAATAAGGGAGGTCAGCTTGACGCCGGCGCGGACCAGTGACAGGGGTACTCTAACATTAACGCGGTCGGTGTTTTCACTTCCAGCGCATGGTTTTATCGTTACCCTCAAGTATTTAGGCGCCTTTTTTATAGATGCGCTTTCCACCGGCTCATCGACCAGTGCCAGTAATCTTTCTGCCTCGTCTACGGTTATTTTATTTTCGGCAACCATTTCCAGTATTCGTTTTCTGTTTTCCATTTTAAGCTCCTCATATTTATTTAATATTACACCTTGTTTACTCTATTTAAAGGAAACAAAGAATGTTTCCCACCTGCTCTGAATATCGATCTCAAGGTTGCGGAGGTTGCATATTACGCGCGATATATAGGGTACGAAAAGGGGTAATTTTCTGCCCCAATCCCAGGGCCAGAAAAGGATAAAGGCGGCAATCGCCAGAATCTCTGCCACCAGAGCCAGCACCAGCAGGAAGGGGTATAACAGGAAGATAGGTATCCAGAACCTTAAGTTGCTATTGTCGTTAAGTATGTGTAGCCTCATTGTTAAAGGTGGATAGCTCATTTCGATAGCCTCCTTATAGCTTCTTCTGCCGTGATCTCTCCCTTCTCCAGTTCGTCCAAGGTTTCTTCAGTCGTTTCTATCATCATGACTCTTGATGTCTCATCGCTGTATTGCAGCGGCAATACTTCAGCAAACTCCAGCTGCTTGGCGATGCGGTCGAGACGATTCTTAACCGTCGGGTAGCTGATGCCAAAGGTATGCTCCATATCCTTGATAGAGCCGTGGCACTCGATGAAGGCGGCGGTGAAAACCTGATCCTCGAAGGAAAGACGAGCCAGATAGGGCAGCTCGAAGTTACCTTCGATGGCGACATCTTTATCTACCAACCTCACGCGCTCGATAGTTATAAGTGAGCCCCTGGTCATCGCCGTAAGCTCCTGCCAGCCTTTTGCCATATGCTTGTTACCTCCTTATAATTAATATTATTAATGTGATACTTGATAATATTAAGTAATAATACCATAAAATATTAATATTGTCAATACCTAAATCATAATAATTTATAAAGTTCCTAGAAGAAATTGAAAATCTAAAACTACCTCGCTTTATGCATCATACCTGCCGAGGGTGGGAATGGTGGGAAGAAAAAGCTAGAGAGGGGAGGAGTGGGGTGSWYSATWSCAATAWNAATWAKAGSWYMMTNTTRTCARTATNASAKYYWYAAGGTTGACTTTGGCTCAAWYCATTACCTATAATTAKCATCGTAGTTGACATTTAAMRATAAATCTGYAACAATGGTGCCCGAGTGGCGCAATGGTAGCGCAACCGACTTGTAATCGGTAGGTTAGTGGGTTCGAGTCCCCTCTCGGGCTGAGCCTGCTAATTTTTATGCGGTGCGGGGAGGGGTGCCGGAGTGGTTAATCGGAGCAGACTGTAAATCTGCCGCCTGGAAGGGCTACACAGGTTCGAATCCTGTCCCCTCCACCATAGACTATAATATAATGTGACTAGACTAAGGCTATATAAAAGGGTATAATCTAGGAGACTTGCCCACATAGCTCAGTTGGTAGAGCACGTTCTTGGTAAGAACGGGGTCATCAGTTCGAATCTGATTGTGGGCTGAAATACAAGGGGGAAAAATGGCTAAGAAGAAGTTTGAGAGGACCAAACCACACTGCAATGTGGGCACTATCGGGCATGTGGACCATGGCAAGACGACGCTGACATCGGCAATAACAGGGGTGCTGGCGACTGCTGGAACAACCGAGTTTCGCACGTTTGATAGCATCGATAACGCTCCGGAGGAGAAAGCCAGAGGGCTGACCATTGCAATCGCTCATATCGAATACGAAACGGAGAAGCGTCATTATGCCCACATCGATTGTCCCGGGCATGCCGACTTCATCAAGAATATGATAACGGGAGCCGCCCAGATGGACGGAGCCATACTGGTAGTCAGCGCTCCGGATGGCCCTATGCCGCAGACAAGGGAGCACGTTCTGCTGGCGAGGCAGGTGGAGGTTCCATCAATAGTGGTAGCTCTCAATAAAGTAGATATGATGGATGACGAAGAGCTGCTGGAGCTGGTGGAGATGGAGGTCAGGGAGCTGTTGAGTCAGTACAAATTCCCGGGTGATGAAGTGCCTATAGTAAGATTAAGTGCCCTCAAAGCGCTGGAGTGCTGTTGTGGTAAGCGGGAATGCCAGTGGTGCGGTCCTATACTCAAGCTGATGGATGAAGTCGACAGGTATATCCCCATTCCGACGAGGCCCAAAGACCAGCCCTTCCTGATGTCTATAGAGGATGTCTTCAGCATTAAGGGGCGGGGTACCGTGCCAACGGGAAGGGTGGAGAGAGGTGTTATTAAACCCGGTGATGAGGTTGAGATTGTCGGCTTACACCACGAGCCTAAAAAGGTGGTTGCTACCAGCCTGGAGATGTTTAATAAGCTGCTAGACAGCGGCGAACCGGGCGATGCAGTAGGTGTTCTTTTAAGGGGCGTCGAGCGGGAGGATATCGAGAGAGGCCAGGTGCTGGCGGCACCGGGCACAATAAAGCCGCACACCTATGCCGAAGCTGAGGTATACGTTCTGACCAAGGAAGAGGGAGGTCGGCATACCCCGTTCTTCAACGGATATAAGCCGCAGTTCTATATCCGAACCACCGATGTCACCGGAACCATCGAGCTGCCGGAAGGGGTAGAGATGGTTATGCCCGGTGACAATACAAAAATGAAAATAAAGCTCATTTACCCGGTCGCACTGGAAAAGGGTTTACGTTTTGCTATCAGAGAAGGCGGCAAGACCGTGGGAGCCGGAGCCTTTTCCAAGATTTTAGAGTAGTATGGCTAAAAAGACCGAAGCCAGGATAATAATACATCTTGCCTGCACCGAGTGTAAGGAGCGAACTTATACTACTACCAAGAACAAGAGGAATGACACCCAGCGTTTAGAGCTGAAGAAATATTGCCCCCGCTGCCGTGCTTATAAACTCCACCGGGAGGTCAAGTAATACGGCGCAACTGGGGGATATTATGGGAAGCCTCACATGGTAAATCCGGCGGTAAAGAAAAGCCCTAGATTCAGATTTGTCAGGGAGACCATCGCCGAACTTAAGAAGGTGGTCTGGCTATCCAGGCGGGAGGCGTTATACCTGACGGCTCTGGTGCTGGTTGTTGCCATCTCGGTTGGTATAGTATTAGGAGCAATTGATTATTTTTTTAGCTTCCTTGTGAAGGCGATATTTTAACAGGTGGAACTGCGGAGAATAGTTATTGAATAGTATAACCAAAGAGAAAAAGGAAGTGGCTGCAGTAAAGAACAACTGGTATGCTGTTCATACCTACTCGGGCTACGAGGAGAGGGTCAGAAACAACCTTGAACAGCGTATCAAGTCTATGGATGCTTCAGGCGACATCTTCAAAGTGGTCATACCCACTGAGGACGAAATAGAGGTGAAGAACGGGCAGCGGCGCACGGTAACCAAGAAAATACTGCCCGGGTACATACTGGTTCAAATGAACATGAACGACCAGAGCTGGGCTATTGTACGCAATACGCCAGGCGTTACCGGCTTTGTCAGCGGTGGCAGCAAACCAGTGCCGTTGCAGGAAGAAGAAGTCAGTCAGATTATGAAGCAGATGGAAGCCAAGGTGCCGAGGGTGAAAGTTGGATTTCGGCAGGGGCAAAGCATTCGCGTTATAGACGGACCCTTCATAGACTTTATCGGCACGGTTGATGAGATAGATGCTGACAAGGGCAAGGTTAAGGTGTTACTGTCTCTATTCGGGCGTGAAACACCGGTTAAGCTGGACTTTTTACAGGTGGAAAAGCTCTAGGCTAAAAAAGATATTTACAGGAGATACAAGTGGCAAAGAAGGTAAAGTCAAAAGTAAAACTGCATATCCCGGCAGGGCAGGCAAACCCGGCGCCGCCGGTAGGTCCGGCTCTGGGGCAGCAGGGTATAAATATAATGGGCTTCTGCAAGGAGTTCAATGATCGTACGTCGAAGCAGGTGGGTTCGGTAATACCTGTAGAGATAACGGTTTATGCTGATCGCTCGTTCTCCTTTGTAACGAAAACCCCATTGGCTACGGATTTAATTAAGAAGGCATTAGGAGTGGAGAAGGGAGCAGGTGCCATAGGGCACGACGCGCCGATGGTTTTACCCAGGGAGAAACTCCGCGAGATAGCTCAGCTCAAGGCAAAAGACCTTAACGCTAGGGATATAGAGGGCGCCGAGAAGATAATAGCAGGCACCGCCCGCAGTATGGGAATCAAGGTAGAGTAGAAATGGCACAGAGAGGGAAAAACTACAAAGAAGCGATAAAACTATTGGACAGAGAGAAAGCCTACACGGCGCAGGAGGCGGTGGAAATAGCTAAGAAAGCTGCCCATGCCAGGTTCGATGAGACGGTTGAGCTTCACCTGCGAATGGGAGTCGACTCGCGCAACGCCAGCCAGCAGGTTCGCGGCGTTGCCCTTCTGCCGCATGGGCTGGGCAAGAAGGTGCGTATACTGGTATTCGCCCAGGGCGAAGCGGAGAGGATCGCACAGTCTGCCGGTGCCGATATCGTTGGCGGTGATGACCTAGTCAAGAAGATAGAGGACGGTTGGCTGGAATTCGATACGGCTATCGCCACCCCGGAGATGATGGGCAAGGTGGGTAAGCTGGGTAAAATCCTGGGTAGGAAGGGGCTTATGCCCAATCCTAAAGCGGGTACCGTCGTCAATG
>DUFE01000011.1 GCA_011170385.1 Dehalococcoidia bacterium
CGGGTATCTATTCTACCCGTGTATCTTTGTCTGTTTCGGCTTTCTGCGTCTGCTCTATCAGCTCTTGTTCTTCCCGGTTGAGGCTGGATTTATCTATCAGCTCCGGGCGGCGCTCAAGGGTTCTGATGATAGCCTGCCGCCTTCGCCACTTTGCAATCTGGGCGTGGTTGCCCGATAGCAGCACTTCTGGCACCGACCATCCACGATATTCCGCCGGACGGGTGTACTGAGGGTATTCCAGAAGCCCGAAACTGTGGGAATCGTTTTCTGGCGAGTACTCGGATCCGAGGACACCGGGTATCAGCCGGGAAATGCTGTCTATGACCACCATCGCTGCCAGCTCGCCGCCGGTGAGGACGTAATCGCCGATGCTGATTTCTTCAGAGACCAGATACTGCCGTACCCTCTCGTCAACTCCTTCATAATGGCCGCAGATAAAAACCAGATGTTCATGTTTTGACAGCCTTCGAGCGGCGGACTGGGAGAAGGGGATACCTTGCGGGGTGAGCAGGATAATGGGCACGCTCTCCTGCGGATTTACCTTCATTATTATATCTTCGACTGCCTCGAAGATTGGCTCCGGTTTGAGTAGCATACCAGCACCGCCGCCGTAGGGGTAATCATCGACGACGTGGTGTTTATCGTGGGTGTAGTCACGGATATTATGTATGTTGATGTTGACCAGCCCGCTATTGATAGCCCTTTGAAAGATGCCGGTATCATTTAGCATTTCGAACATACGGGGGAACAGGGTTAAAACATCAATACGCATATAACCTTTCCTGTTATTTTAGGATTCACGCCCTGATTATATATAGCCTGTACGGCTGGCGGAAACGGCACTATTTTACCATATAGACGGGGTATATAGAAAAAAGTACTCTGGACAAAAAATAGTTATAAAAGTATTGACAAAGAGAGGGAGAAGTGTTGTAGAATGGTAGATATTGGGGATAAGTGGGAGAAAAGGAAGACATGTATTTCGGAGAATTTGAGTACAAAGTCGATGACAAAGGCAGGGTTCCACTGCCGCCGCGCTTCCGGGCTCAACTGAGAGATGGTGTTGTGCTGACCCTCGGGGTAGAGAAGTGCATTACCGCCTATCCCCTTGCGGAATGGAAAAAGCTGGCGGACGGCATCACCTGCGGACCGCTGGCGAGGAGTAAGATAAGACAGTTAAACCGGGCTCTTTTTGCTAATGCTTTCCACCTTAGCATAGACGGGCAGGGAAGGATCAACCTGCCACCGCAACTAAGGGAGCACGCCGAGGTGGTTGATGAAGTGGCTATCACCGGGGCTAATAAATACTTTGAGATATGGAACAAGGCGCACTGGGAAGAAGAGAAGGCTGCCAGCCAGAAGCAGGTCTGGCAAATAATTGAGAGCCTGGAGAACAGTTAATGAGTCAAGAGGTATTGTCCCTGGCTCATACCACAGTTTTATTAAAAGAGACTATAGAAGCGCTAGATGTTCAAGAAGGTGGTCGGTATATAGATTGCACTGTGGGTGGAGGCGGACACGCTGTTGCCATACTGGAAAGCAGCTCCCCCGGAGGCCAGCTTCTGGGCATAGACGCCGATCCGGAAGCGGTAAAAACCACTCGAGCCAGGCTGGAAGCCTTCGGCAGATCGGTCCTTATAGTGAATAACAACTTCGTTAACCTGGAAGCTATTTGCGTCAAGCACGATTATACACCGGTTCATGGTATCCTGTTCGACCTGGGTTTGTCTTCGCTGCAATTGAACGGTGGAGATCGTGGCTTCAGCTTCCAGCAGGATGCACCTCTGGATATGCGCTTCAATCCCCAGCAGAGTGTTACTGCCGCTGATATAGTTAACAACTCTTCCGAATCCGAACTGGCTTACACCATAAGGACGTACGGTGAAGAGAGCTTCAGCTACCGGATAGCACACAGTATCATTCGCGAGCGACCGCTAAAGACTACCACCGAGCTGGTCAAGTTAATAGAGAAGATTGTGCCGAGAAAGGGGAAAATCCATCCGGCAACCAGGACCTTCCAGGCGTTGAGAATAGCAGTTAACCATGAGCTGGAGAACCTTGAGGCGGCTCTGAGGCAGGCGGTCAGGCTACTCGGTTTCAGAGGCAGGCTGGTGGTAATTAGCTATCACTCCTTGGAAGACCGTATTGTAAAGCGGTTTATGCAGCAGGAATCGAAGAGCTGCATCTGCCCACCGGGTACTCCGAGCTGTGTCTGCCGGCATATCACCTCCCTCAAGATGGTCAACCGCAGGGTTATCATACCTTCTGCGGAAGAGGTTAAACGAAATCCGCGCAGCCGAAGTGCCAGGTTGAGGGTTGCCGAGCGCATCATCAACAGGAATGAATTATACGAAACCGAAGACGGGATGTGTTTTCCAGGGAAGACCGGCGCCAGGAGTTGGAAGAATAAATACATGCTGAAAGAGAGACTAAGAATTACATCTGCAAACTAAATAAAAGCCTATTACTGTGGGGATGAGGAGGTTGTCAAGATGTGAAAAAACAAAAAAACAGGAAAACAATAAAAATATTTGAGAGGAGGAAATAATGAAAAAGCGTAGTATTACTTCGATTGATGTCGGTACCACCAAGATATGCACCACCATAGCCGAGGTAAACGATAACGGCGATGCCTATGTTGTCGGCGTTGGCGTTACCCCGTCTAACGGTCTGCATAAAGGGCTGGTGGTCAACATCAATGAAGCCAGGGAGGCGATTCGTACTTCCGTAAGAAAGGCTGAGCAAGCCTGTAACTACAAAGTCGAATCGGCTTACCTCGGCGTCACCGGCAGACATGTCAGCTCGGTAAACAACCACGGGGTGGTGGCTATCACCCGCAACGACCGCCTGGTACGCCCGGATGATCTGAAGAGGGTCTTAAGCAGTGCCCAGAGCGTCCAGGTACCTAATGACAGAAGGCTGCTGCACGTCATACCACGCGGCTATTCCGTTGACGGTCAGGTGGGGGTTAAAAACCCGGTCGGGATGTACGGTTTCAGGCTGGATGTTGAAACACACATCATAACCGCCGCCGCTACCTCCATCCAGAACTTGGTCAAGTGCATACGTGGCATCGGCATAGATATAGACGATCTGGTGCTGGAGCCGCTGGCTTCCAGTGAGGCGGTGCTCACCGAAGACGAGAAGCAGGTGGGCGTCATCATCGCCGATGTCGGCGGCGGCACTACCGATATCTGTGTCTTCAAGGACGGTAGTATCTACCATAGCGCCATACTGCCCGTAGCTGGGTATCAGCTTACCCGGGATGTCGCCATCGGCCTCGGATTGCCGTTCGATGTCGCCGAGGAAATGAAAAAGAGATACGGCAGTGTTATGCCGGTCTATGAGAGCAAGATGGATACTGCCAACCCGATATCCGAAGATGGGCATGGCGTGTCGTATCAAGACCTGTGTGACATTATACGGGCTCGTGTCGAGGAGATATTGAGACTTATCCTCCTAGAGTTGCCCAACTCTGATTACGAGTCACTGGTGCCTGCCGGGCTGGTACTTACCGGCGGCAGCTCCAACCTCTCCGGCATAGAGACGCTGGGACGGGACATACTGCGGTTGCCAGTCAGAGTGGGTGTTCCCACCCATATCTCCGGTATCACCGACTCGCTGCGTGATCCCGCCTACGCCACCAGCGTTGGACTGCTCCTCTGGGGGGCAAAGAACGAAGGCAAGAGCAAGTGGGGCGGCAACTGGATTACCTCCCGCTTCCGGCAGATGGCTGCCAAAATTAAAAAAATATTCTTCTTATAAAAATAGTAAATAGATAGAAGAAAAGGAGGAGGAAATGGCAAAGACAAGCTTTGTACCAAACCCGGCTAAGATAAAGGTTATCGGTATGGGTGGTGGTGGCTGCAATGCCATAACCCGTATGGTCAGAGAAGAAATCCAGGGCGTTGAGTTTATCGCTATGAATACCGATGCCCAGGCTCTGGCGATCACCGAAGCGCCGACGCGCATCCAGCTGGGTGAAAAAATCACCAAGGGGTTGGGTGTCGGCGGTGACCACGCTATGGGGCAGAAAGCGGCAGAGGAAAGCCGCGACGAAATCAGGGAGCTGGTCAGCGGCTCCGATATGGTATTCATCACCGGCGGTATGGGCGGCGGCACCGGCACCGGTGCAGCACCCGTCGTTGCCGAGATAGCGAGGGAGAGCGGTGCCCTTACCATAGCGGTTGTTACCAAACCCTTTGCATTCGAGGGGGCTCACCGCACCGATGTCGCCAAGGATGGCATCTGCAAACTGCTGGGGAAGGTGGATACCCTTATCATCATCCCTAACGACCGCTTGCTGGATCTGTGCGACCAGAAAGTGGGCGTGGACAACGCCTTCAAGATGGCTGACGACGTATTACGGCATGGCGTGCAGGCTATTTCAGAGGTAATCACCGTTCCCGGTATGATTAACCTCGACTTCGCCGATGTCAAAGCGGTTATGAAGGACGCCGGACCAGCCTGGATGTCCATCGGACGCGGCACGGGCAAGAACCGATCGGTGGATGCCGCGAAGGAAGCGCTCGCCAGCCCGCTGCTGGACGTAATCATCGAGGGCTCCAAGGGCGTGCTGTTTAACATCGTCGGCAGCAGCGACCTCACTCTGTTCGAGGTCAACGAAGCGGCTGAAGTGATAAAGCAGGCGGTTGATCCGGATGCCAACATCATCTTTGGTGTGGCACACGACCCGAACATGAGCGGAGATGTCAGGATAACCCTGATTACCACCGGCTTCGTCTCTAAAACCGAGTACAGCGAAGAGGCAGAGGAAGACGAGTTGACAAGGCAGCTGAAGAACATAAAGACCGAAGACGAGCTGGACGTTCCTTCCTTCCTGCGACGCCCACTGTTCAGCCGACAGCGACAGGCGTTCACGGCAACGGATAAGGCTGTCACGCTGGAGAAGACGGGCAACAGGTGGTTTAAATAGACTTAGCAGGCTTGCGATATAAGTTATAAATAAAGATATAGGGATATAGAAACAGGGCTGCGGGTAAAAATCCCGCAGCCCTGTATATTTATTAAGAAATAAACGGCGGCAGCTATTGACAAATACCATATGTAGTAGTAATATACCTGAGCTATACTATATGGTGTAGGATTGTGCTATGAAATGTCCCTATTGCGATTGTGATGACTCCCGGGTTATAGATTCCCGTGATGTAAATGATGGTGTGCGGCGACGACGGCAGTGCCTGGATTGCAACACTCGTTTCACAACCTACGAGAGGGTAATGCCGGCAAGCCTGTTCGTGGTCAAGAAGGACCGCCGGCGCGAAGAGTTCAGCCGGGACAAACTGCTTTCCGGCATCCGAAAGGCTTGCGAGAAGAGACCACTGCCAGTAGGAACTGTCGAGAAGCTGGCGGAAGATATCGAGGATGAGCTTTATCAACTGGGGCGGGCGGAGATAGCAAGCTCCCTCATCGGCGATATGGTGATAGAAAGGCTGCGCAGGCTGGATAACATCGCTTATATACGTTTCGCCAGCGTCTACCGTGATTTCACTGATATAGACGACATGAAGCAGGAGATAGATACCCTGGTCGGTGGTGGTGCTGGGGTGGATGGGGCGTCGGGGCAGCTTTCGCTGCTACCGGACGAGAGAACGAAGGCGCTGGCAGGCGGGCACCGCAGGAGGCGGAAATGAGCAGGGATAAAGAAACGGGCAGGGGAATGGCAACGCCTATTAACCGAACACAGATTGCAAGGGTTATCTTTGCCGCCGCCGAGTCTATGGGCATATCCGATAGAAAACGTATCGAGTGGCTCGCAAGCCAG
>DUFE01000012.1 GCA_011170385.1 Dehalococcoidia bacterium
ATGCACTTCTTTGCCCAGGCAACCGGGTCATTGGTTACTCCGGCGAAGGGTTCCAGCGCTGCTTCAGGCCAGTCGTCGGGTGGCGAGTCGTAAACCTCCATGGCTATCTTGGGTGAGTGGGGCATCTTGCCCTCGAAAAGGTGGAACGGGTAGCATTCCTCACCACCAACAATTACCGCTTTGTCATCCTTTCCCAAGGTTATCTCTTTAATTTTTCCGCTATATGATATCTTCGTCGTGCTTAAATCCATCGTTCACCTGCCTTCTATTTAGGTAATATACTGGCAATGCCAAAAAATCTTATGGCTCACCAGTATCTCTCGCCGGCTTTTATATATCTTAACTTCTCCCCTCTGTCTCTTAGCTTATATCGCCAACTGCCAGCGTTTTCACCTTCGGGTTTACCTTTTTCATAAGTTGGTCCGAGCACATCCACCATACCACGATCAGGAGCTTCTTTTTTCTCGATTTTATATTCCAATTCTCTCCCCTTTTATATCATATTATAGATACTATACTAATCCCGCAGCAAGTTTGGCTGATTTTACAGTGTTTTCCATAAGCATGACTATGGTCATCGGTCCCACCCCGCCGGGTACCGGCGTAATCGCCTTCGCCTTCTCTTTGACAGCTTCGAAATCGACATCGCCACACAGGATATCCTTGCCTTCTTCAGTTTTACCTATGCGGTTGACGCCGACATCTATCACCACCACCCCATCCTTTACCATATCGGCGGTTATTGCCTTGGGCCTACCCAGGGCAATGATGAGTATATCCGCCCTCTTTGTATGAGAAGCGATATCACGCGTTCCGGTATGGCAGATAGTGACGGTGGCGTTGGCACCTTCTTTTTTCTGCAACAATATATTGGCGATTGGTTTGCCGACTATATTACTTCTACCAACGACGACGACATCAGCTCCGTCTATCTTCGTATCGGAGCGGATTAAAAGTTCCTGGATGCCGTGCGGAGTGCAGGGCAGGTATTCCGGCTCGCCTATCATAATCTTGCCAACATTTACAGGATGGAAGCCATCGACATCCTTTTTAGGGTCGATTGCCATGATTACATTGTTCTCGTTGATATGTTTGGGTAACGGAAGCTGCACCAGGATACCGTTAATTTTATTGTCCTCGTTTAGCCTATCGATGAGCGCCAGCAATGCCGCCTCATCAGTGCTTTCCGGCAAATCATGCCTCTCGGAGTATATACCAAGTGCCTGACAGGTTTTTTCCTTAGAGCCGACATATACCTGCGACGCCGGGTCATCACCCACCAAGATGGTAGCCAGCCCCGGCACCACGTTGTGCTTCTCCTTCAGTTCGGCTATCTCCTGCTTTATCTCCTCACGAATCTGTTTGGCAATATCCTTACCGCTTATAATCTGTGCCGTCATCTTTCCTCCTTTTATTCTCCCTTTGAATATTGTTATATTATTTACTAAGAACGGCATCCATCATCTTCTCAACCGCAGATACGGCTGGCGAGGTATCGAGAAGGTCCAGTAAAGACCTTTTTTCCAGATCGTATTTGTATATATTCTCGTCCAGTGGTACAGTGGCTATCGGCTCGACGTCTAACTGGTCGAGTTCGTGTTTGATATGGCTGTCCAGCTTACCGGGGACACGGTTGATAACCACTGAGTGCCGCCTAACATCCAGCTTGAGATCTTCTATCAACGACAGTATTCGGCCAACGGTACGAACGCCCTTTATCGAGTGGTCTGAGACTATCAATAGTTCATCGATATCCTCCGTGGTACGTCGGCTCAAGTGTTCCATGCCGGCTTCGTTATCCAGAACCATGCTGGCGTAGTTACCCTTTAGCTCATCGATGAATTTCTTCAGCACTGTATTCGGATAGCAGTAACAGCCGGTACCCTCACCCCTCCCCATCGAGATAAGGTCCAGTCCCTCGCTTTCGACTATGGTCTCGTTCAGTTTCAGCTCCAGGTAAGCACCCTTGGTAAGGCCGCTGGGCAGGCTTATCTTATCCTCATTGAAATCGGCAATTACCGAGCCGATGGTATTATCCAGGGCCAGCCCAAGGCTCTCGCCCAAGTTAGCGTTGCCATCGGCATCTACCGCCAGTACCGGCACCAGTCCCCTCTTTTTTAAAGACCTGATAATAAGGCTGGCTATAGACGTTTTACCGCTGCCGCCCTTGCCGGCAACGGCGATGGATATGGTCAATTTGCCCTCCCTTTTTCTATTGTTACCGATGGGAATACCTCAGCGTGGGTGTGAGGCAAGAACAGAGCTGCTATGTAGTTATCCATAAAATCGGCGTTCTCCGAGAGCTCGATATTGGTCATCATGGTAGCAATCCTCCGCCCATCGCGGAGCATGTCTTTAGAGTATGAGGTAAGCCTAGCTCCCAGTAGAGAGCCGTTACCGATGAAGATAAACCTTTCACGCGGCAGGTCAGGCAGCAGCCCGATGGTAACAGCGTTTTCGATGTTTATATTACAGCCGAAGGTGCCAGCGATAATCACATGTTCCATATCAGAACAACTGGCACCAATGCTTTTTACTAGTGTCTGGCAACCGGCGTACATTGCTGCCTTGGAGCGAATCAGGTTATCGATATCGACCTCCGTGATTATGATATCCTTATCGATTTGGGTTTCGGGCGCCCATGCCAGGACATATTCGTAGCCGTCATTGCCCTTTCTTACCCTTTTACTCTGTAGTGCCGTATTGAACTTGCCGTTCTGGGTGATAATCCCTGCCTTGAGCAGGGTGGCGACAATATTTATCAGCCCGGAACCACATATTCCCTTCGGTCTTTCACCACCGATAACGTCGATTATCGGCTCATAGTTCATAGGATTTATATCGAAGCCTTCAATAGCACCGGCGGCGGCTATCATTCCGTGCTTGATACCTCCTCCCTCGAAGGTGGGGCCGGCGGAGCAGGCGGCTGTTACCATCCAGTCGGAGTTGCCAATTACCATCTCACCGTTAGTACCGATATCTATATATAACGTTACTGTTTCCCTCTGGTACAAGCCGGTGCCAAGAACGCCTGCAACGATGTCACCGCCGACATAGCTGGCAACAAGTGGCATGGTATAGAGGTAGGCATGCTCTCCGAGTTCGATACCCAGAATATTAGCCCTTACCAGGGGGATGTTATTTACCGTTGGTACATAGGGAGACAGCCTTAAATATTTCGGGTCGAGCCCCAGTAATAGTTGCACCATAACCGAGTTAGCAGCAACGACTAAGTGGCATATATCCACAGTCTTAATCCCGGCTTCAGCGGTCATTATTTTGATCATATCATTGAGAGTGGCTACCACCGCCCACTGCAGCTTCTTTAAGCCTCCTGCTTTCTGTGATTGAACGATGCGGCTGATAACATCCTCGCCGTAACTTATCTGCCTGTTGTATTCAATGCTTTGGGCAAGCGCTTTACCACGGTTCAAGTCCAGTAATTGACCTCGTATGGCGGTGGTACCAATATCGAAAGCCAGAGAGTAGTGTCTGGCTCTGGCATCTCCTGGCTCTATATTGACTATCCTTAAATATGAATCGTTTTCCAGTAGGGTAGTAACGGTGACCTGCCAGCCGCCATCGCGTAATACACCCGCCAGCTTCGGAAGTAAATCGGTATCCAGCAGGACATTATCGAGGCTATATTGCTGTTTTAACCCCTTCAGAAGACGAGATAAATCACTGATATTGTCTTCGAGTGTCGGCTGAGGCAGAGTAACGAGGAGTTTTTTAACCGGCGGGTCAAAGCTCCAGCCATCAGCCAGAGACATAGCCGCTCCGGCTGCCATTTGCTTTTTCTCCCGCAATAGAACTCCCTTTTCCATCCTGGATTCCGGCAGTATATCAACAATAAGGTCTGATATTATCTGGCTCTGGCATGCCTGGCGGATACCGCTTTCATACTCTTTGGTAGAAATCCATTTTGTACGGGTGCTTTCCACCTCACCCTTTCTTATTAAAACCTTGCAGGTACCGCATACGCCGGTGCCGCCGCAGGAGGCGTTTATATGCACACCGGCGGCGACGGCTGCTTCCATAAGGTTTGACCCCGGCTTTGCAGTGGTATCAACATTATACGGATTGAAATGGATATTTAGTTTTTCCGGCGAAACCTTCGCCATATTGTCCCCCCCTATATATTTAGAACAGGCCCTTGACCTTGCCCGTCTCCACGTCAATATCTATTTTTCTGAAAGCTGGATCGGATGACGTTCCCGGCATCAGTTTGATATCGCCGGCTACAGGCACGATAAACCCGGCACCGCCGTAGGTTAATATATCCCTGATGGGAAGAGTCCAGCCTTTAGGTCTCCCTTTCAGCACGGGGTCATGTGACAGGCTTAGATGCGTCTTTACCATGCAGGTAGCCATATTTTTCATGTTGGGATCATTTTCCATCCGCTCTGCTTTTGCCTTTGCCTCGGCGGAGTAGCTGACGCCATCGGCACCGTAGACTTCTCTGGCAATGGTTTCAATCCGCTGGCGTATCGGCATACTGTCTTCGTATAGCAGCTTGAAGTTCACCTTGTCCTCACAGGCATCGATTACTGCATCGGCAAGCTCCAGAGCGCCGGCACCGCCCCTGAGCCAGTGCTCGGATAGGGCAACCCTAGCGCCGGCTTGTTCGGCGAGTCTCCTCACCGCGGCAATCTCGTCTCTGGTATCGGTGTGGAAGCTGTTGATGCACACAACCGGATTAACGCCGGACTTTTTAACTGTTTCTATGTGGGCGATAAGGTTGACACAGCCCTTCTCCACCAGCCCGACGTTCTCACTGGTATAGGACTCGTCCAGCGGCTTGCCGGGAACCACTTTCGGTCCTCCGCCATGCATCTTAAGCGCCCGAACGGTGGCGACGATAACGGCGCAGTTGGGCGTCAGGCCGCTCAAGCGGCACTTTATATTCCAGAACTTCTCAAATCCGATATCGGCACCAAAACCGCTCTCGGTGACGTGGTAATCGGACAGCTTTAGAGCTACCTGGTCGGCAACGATGGATGATTGCCCAACGGCGATATTGGCAAACGGCCCGGCGTGCACCAGCACTGGCTGCCCCTCAAGC
>DUFE01000013.1 GCA_011170385.1 Dehalococcoidia bacterium
AGCCTTATGGAGGAGAAGGACGAGATGTTCTACTGGGGTTGGGGTGCGGATTACCCACACCCGCAAAACTTTCTTGAGGTGCTGTTCTACAGCGGTGTCGATAACAACATCGGCGAATACAGTAACAAGGAAGTGGATGACCTGCTCGATATGGCGGGTGCCGAGCTGGATAGCGATGTAAGCTTTGAGCTGTATTGCCAGGCGGAAAGGCTGCTGGTAGAAAACGCCGCCTGTATTCCTTTATGGTTCGGTAAGAACTATGTGCTGACAAAGCCATACATCAGCGGCTATAGTCTGAACCCACTGGGAGTGGCAGCGTTGAAAGGGGTTTCGATTGTGTAATAACTACGGCGGAGGGGGTGGGATTCGAACCCACGGTTGGTTTGCACCAACAACGGTTTTCAAGACCGTCACCATAGACCGCTCGGACACCCCTCCGTAGTAAAGCCGGTAATTATTATACCCGTAAGGAAGGGAAAATACCAAGAACAGGTTATACTACTATAAACAAAACATTATCATACCGGAGGAGATGGAAGTGAGACAATATTATAAGAACGTGCAGAAGAAAATACTCGTTCAGAGGGACATAATCCGTTCGCTATTGAAAGACCCCAAGGTGATAGGCGATTACTACGAAGCAATAATAGTGGATGCCGTACGTGAGAGTATATCGGAGTACTTTTCCGCCCGACGAGGTGTAATTTTAGCGGAAGATGGACAGGCGAGCAGAGAGTGCGACATAATAGTCTACAGCGCTGCCGAGTACGGGCCGCTGTTCCTCTCCGGCGATATGATAGTGATTAACCCGGATGCGGTCAGGTGCGTTATCCAGGTGAAGGGCACCATAAACACCGAGAACCTCAAAGACGCCATCGCCAACCTGAATGCAGTCAACAGGTTAAGGCCTGGCATCTGGAAGCTAATCGTCGGCTTCAAGACCAGCATCGCCTACGAGACGTTACTGCGGATATGCGCCGAATCATGCTGCGTCAACGGCATATTCGTTTTCTCCAGCACCAACCGCTACGAAAAAGAGGAAATATCTACGCAGATGCAGAAGTTTGTCGAGCTGCTGAAGATGATTGCCGCCCCGACGATGTACCAGAGAAAAGACGCTGGCGAATACGTAGCGACCAAGGTCTCCGGCGAAGGCAAAGTAGAGGGCGTACCGTTTGCGGAGTGGGAAAAACCTCTTACCTGATGACTTTCTCCCCGACGTAAGGCTGCAAAACCTCGGGGATTAAAATGCTGCCGTCGGCTTGCTGGTAGTTCTCCATTATAGCGATGACCACCCTCGGCAGCGCCAGCCCGGATCCGTTAAGCGTATGCACGAACTGCGGCTTGTCTTCCGGGGAGGGGCGGTAGCGGATGCTGGCGCGTCGTGACTGGAAATCGCCGCAGTTGGAGCAGGAGCTTACTTCCAGCCACTCGGCACAGCCCGGAGCCCACATCTCTACATCATAAGATCGAGTGGAGGCAAAGCCCAGATCTGCTGTGCACAGCTCCTTAACGCGGTAGGGCAGGCATAGCTTCTGGCAGACGTGCTCGGCATCGGCAACCATTTTATCCAGTTCCTCGTTAGAGATTTCTGGCTGGCAGAACTTGTATAACTCAACCTTATCGAACTGGTGACCTCGCTTGATGCCGCGTGTGTCCTTCCCGGCGGACATCTTCTCGCGGCGGAAGCAGGCGGTATAGGCAACGTAATAGATAGGCAGAACACCGGGTGGTATTATCTCATTGCGGTGCATGTTGGTCAGCGGCACCTCGGCGGTTGGTATAAACCACAGGTCGTCCTCCTGATCGTGGTAGAGGTTATCGGCGAACTTGGGAAGATTGCTGGAGCCGACCATGCACTCCTGCCTGACCATGAATGGGGGATATATTTCCTGGTAACCGCGTTCTTTGTTATGCAGGTCGAGCATAAAGCTGATGATAGCCCTCTGCAAACGGGAGCCGATACCCTTGAGTACATAGAACCTGGTGCCGGAGATTTTTGCACCCCTCTCGAAGTCAATGATATCCAGCTTCTCCCCCAGTTCCCAGTGAGGCACAGGCTTGAAGTCGAATTCAGGCAGCTCTCCCCAGGAGCGGATGATAATATTATCGTCCTCGCTTTTTCCTACCGGTACTGATGGTTGGGGAATGTTGGGTACACGCAATAGTAAGTCTCCAAGCTTAACATCGAGGCTGCTTAGACTTTCTTCAAGTGACTTTATATCATCACGTAATTGCCTGCCCTTATCGGCGGCTTCGGGCGTCCTCTGGCGGGCAATCTCCTTACGCTGGCGCCGGAGGTCGTCAAGCTCCTGTATCATCCGCCGACGATCGCTGTCCAGCTTTAGGATATCGTCAATCGGTGCGGTATCCTGCCGGCTGGCTACCGACTGGCGCACCGCTTCGGCGTTTTCGCGAATGAACTTAAGGTCAAGCATTATCGATCGCCCTTTCTATCATATTAAACCTCTATAACTTTCTGCTCACCACCATAAATTCCATGCTTCCGTATTGTATCGGTTCTTTACTATAAGGATTGGCGCCCAGTAACACCTCGAAGCTGTGCTGCTCCAGCACCCATTTTAACTCAGGGAATGTATAGCTGCGGTCGCTGCATCCCAATGTCTTTTTTACCCCGTCTTTGCCAGTTATCTCCATTTCCATTTCCACACGGCAGGTCATCGGGTCGAATTCAGCGTCTCGAAAAAGGTTCAGGGTGGTAAGAATAAAAATCCCACGCTTTTTTAAAGACCGTTGAATGGCTTTTAATACTTTGTAGTTCTCATAGTCATCCTCAAGAAGCCCGAACGCCCCTTCGCAGAGGCAGGTGGCGGCATCAAACTCATTTTCAAAAGGAATCTCTCTGGCATCGCAGACTCTGAAATCAACCGCCACACCCTTCTCCGTGGCTGTTTTTTTGGCAGCTTCAACCATACCGGGTGACAGATCTATCCCAGTGATGTTCTTATAACCTTTGGTCGCCAGGTTAATGGCGTGACGCCCGGTACCACAACCGACGTCGAGGATTTTCATTTCGGGGTCTGTCAGGTATTCTTTTATCATCCATTCGACTTCTTTTTCAGTATCTTTGGTGAACGGGTAATCTTCGTATTCGATACCCATTTCTCCAAATAGAACTCGATACCATTCAGGATTCATGACTTCACTCGCTTTTTTCCCTGAGTTGTGGAAACAGAATGACCTCACGGATCGCCTGATGGTTGGTGAGCAGCATCACCAGCCGGTCTATACCAACACCCAGCCCGCCTGTGGGCGGCATACCATACTCCAGTGCAAGCAGGAAGTCCTCATCTATCGTCCATTCCTCTTCGTCGTCCCCCAGGCGCTCCTTCATCTGATCCTCGAACCGCTGCCTCTGCTCGATGGGGTCGTTCAGTTCGCTGTAGGCGTTAGCAATCTCCAGACCGCCGGCATGTGCCTGAAAACGCTCCACCATCTGTTCGTTGTCTTGCTTGCTCTTAGCCAGTGGCGACATCTCGATGGGATAGTCGAAGACGATGGTAGGCTGGATGAGCTTTGGTCTGACGAAGGTCTTAAGGAGCTCGTCAACGAGTTTTGCCCAGTTTTTCTTCGGGTCAACCTCGATGTCTAATGAACGCATCTTTTCAACGAGCTTTTCGGTTGTCGGGAATTCAACGAAGTCAATGCCGCTATGTTCCCTGATGGCATCACGCAGGCTGATGCGCCGCCAGGGAGGCTTAAAATCTATAACGTCTTTGCCTGCCGTCGCTTTGCTATCGCCCAGGACCTGCCGACTGACAGCATAGACCATCTCTTCCAGCATAGCCATAACATCTTTATAATCGGCGTAGGCTTCGTATGTTTCCAGCATGGTGAACTCCGGGTGGTGCTGGGTGGAGACACCCTCGTTGCGGAATATGCGTCCGATTTCATAGACCTTGTCAAAGCCGCCAACGATAAGCCGTTTAAGATGAAGCTCCAGTGCGATGCGCAGGTAAAAGTCGCGGTCGAGGGCGTTGTGGTGTGTGGTGAACGGGGTCGCCAGCGCCCCACCGACCGAAGGCTGCAGCACCGGCGTTTCCACTTCCAGAAAGCCGCGCTCGTTAAGGAAAGTGCGTATGGCAGTGATGACCTGGCTGCGAGTCTTGAAGGTTTCTCTTGCTTCGGTATTGCTTATCAAATCCAGGTAGCGCTGGCGGTAGCGCGTTTCGACATTGCTCAACCCGTGCCACTTCTCCGGCAGGGGCTTGAGGGACTTTGCCAGAAGGGTAAAGTCTGCTACCCGAATCGTAGGTTCGCCACTCTTTGTCCGTAGGAGGGTGCCCTCCGCGCCTATAATGTCGCCTATGTCCAGGTCTTTGAATGGTCTGATCTGGTCTTTGTCGTACTTGTTTATATCCTGGAATAGTAATTGAATCTTGCCAGAGCCGTCGCGCAGGTCGGCGAAGACGCTCTTTCCCATTGAGCGGATAGCCGTAATACGCCCGGCAATGCTGACCTCTGTTTCTTTATTATTACCAGAGGCTTCACTCTGCTTGAGCAGTTCTACAGCCTGCCCGGTAGTGTGCGTTCGCAGGTAGCGGTGGGGGTAGGGATCGGTGCCGTTTTCCTTAAGCCTCCGGAGCTTGTCCAGCCTCTGCTGCGATATATTTTCCAGCCTAGATGCCATAACTATCCTTTAAGAATGTCTAGATGGGTATTGCTGAAGGTTATTATATTTGATATCGAGGTTATAGTAAAGATAACCGGCTTTTTCTGGATTGCAGCTTTAGAACCTCCAGCCATGCGGCTGACTTAATATCTTTTTCCAGTAAGAATTTTATGTATCGTTTCATGATCCTCTCAAGCTCTACGGAGAGACTATCGTTTATATTGAGGTTGCCGGGGGCATTCAGTATATCTTTTTGCAGTAGCCTAAGAACCTCGAGACCGTTGATGGAGACAGGGTAGCTGGAGGAGCGACTGCGGCTGCATACCGGGCACAGGATGCCGCCGGCACTGGGGCAGAAGTAGCCGGTGCTGCTTTTAAGTGATATCTGGCACAGGACGCAGTGCTCAAGCTGGGGGCGGTAGCCAACCTTGCTAAGCAGGTGAAGCTCAAAGTATCGCAGCAGCAGATCCCTGTTACCGTCGAGGCATAGCCAGTTCATCGTCTCGATAAGCAGGTCGAACAGGGATTTGTCCTCTACATGTTCAGCAGTAAACTGGTTGACCAGCTCGATAATATACAGGGCATAAGACGCCAGCCCCAGGTCGCTCTTGAGTGGCAGGAAGCCATTGATGGTCTGGCTGCCGATTATGGTATCGATATTTTTGCCTCTGGCAAGTGTAACCTGGCTGTGAGTGAGCAGCTCCAGGTGTCCCGATAGTTTGCTTTTCGGGCGGCGCACACCCTTGGCGAATCCCTGAATCTTGCCCAGATGCGGGGTGTACAGGGTAAGGATTCTATCCGCCTCGCCTAGCTTCGTCTTCCTGATAATAAAGGCTTCCGTTTGATAGCTGCGCGGTTTGGTCATCTATTACTAAAATTCCTGCCTGCCCTCCATAGCACGGGTTAGGGTAAGGTCATCGGCGTATTCCAGCTCGGTACCGAAGGGCAGACCGCGCGCCAGGCGGGTAACCTTGATTCCCAGCGGGGAAATGACCTTGTTGAGGTACATGGCCGTAGTCTCCCCCTCCATTGTGGGATTGGTGCCGATGATAACCTCGTCTATCTGGTTATTCTTCAGCCTGGATAGCAGTTCCTTTATCCTTATGTCCTCGGTGCCGACGCCTTCGGTGGGTGATATAGCGCCGTGAAGGACGTGATACAGACCGTGATAAGCGCCGACGTGCTCCAGTGCCAGTATATCCTGTGGTTGCTCGACGATGCATATTACTCTGGCATCGCGTTTGCTGTTGCAGCAGATAGGGCAACGGTCAGTATCGGAAATATTGAAACATATCGTGCAAAGCTTGGTTTTCTGCCTGAGAGATAACAACGCATCGGCCAAGGACCTGACCTGCCCTTCGGGGGCGCGCAACAGGTAATAGGTAAGCCGCTGTGCGCTCTTGGGGCCTATTCCCGGCAGACTGGAAAGCTCCTGTATCAGGCAGCTTATGGAGTCGGTACTCTCCTCCGGATTTTTATCCAATTCTGACTCCTTCCCGGCCTTAATCGGTTATCCCTGGGATTTTCATACCGCCGGTCAGCTTGCCTAGCTTCTCATCGGCGAGTTTCTTGGCTTTGTCCAGAGCGTCGGTTACTGCCTTGAATACCAGTTTCTCCAGTTGTTTTGAATTGTTGGGGTCAATGACATCGGGTAATATTTTAATGGACAGGATTTTCTGGCTGCCGCTGGCGGTTACCCTGACGGCTCCGTTGCCGGACTCTGCCTCGACGGTCATCTTTGCCAGCTCCTTCTGGGTCTTCTGGAGCTTGGACTTCAACTCCATGGCTTGCTTGATCATAGAAAAGTTCATTTTTCCTCCACATCGATAATTTTAGCTCCTAGCCTCTGCGCTTCCTGAACCAGGTGATTGTTATCCGATTCGTAGACACAGCGAACCCGGCAGGCATATCCTAGGAAGCTACTAATGATTTCGGTGGTAACCTTCATGTTTTCTGTCTCCTCTATCTTATCCTTGAGGTAAGGATATTTGAACGCCAGAATGACGGTGCCGTCTTCACTTACAACCGGCTTTATACCGGCGCTTCTTAATATTGCGATAGCCGGGGTTCGCCTAGTGCTTTCTGGAGCCTGTTCTATTACCTGCTTCCAGTTCGATTCCAGCTGCTCTACCCTGTCCGATACCTCTGGTGAGGCTGTTCCTGCCGGTTCTGCCGGCAAGGAAGAAGGTTCTAATGTTTCCGCATCAGTCCCCGCCTCTTCCGGTATTGGGACATCTTCGGGTTGCTCCGTTTTTCCTTCCACCTTTTTCTTTCGGGATAGAGACGCAGCTTTGGGTTTGGGTGCTTTCTCCATGAATGGTTTATCAGATTCGGCTGGCTTGGGGAACGGTACAGTCTCCCCGGATGAAGCCAGTGCGCAGTCTACAAGCGCCAGCTCCAGCGGCAGGGTGGCATAGTTATCAGAACCCAGATCTAGGTGACCGAATAATTTGACCGCTTTAAGTATATGCTCCTGGGAGGCACCGGCAGCAAGTTCCTTTAATTCAGCTAACTCTTCGGCGGTGAAATCGAGGCTATCTTGGCAGCCGTTCTTTATTAAGAGTAAGCCCCGTAGATAGGCGACCAGCTCGCGGTTGAATTGTTTCAAATCGAGCCCCTCGCTGCTGACTGCATTGATTGTTTTCATGCCGTATGTGATATCGCCTTTTGCAATATATCCTGCCAGCTCCTTGGCACGCTTGTCGCTTGTGATGCCAAGGACAGACTGGACCTGTGGAAGGCTGATTTCAGAGCCGTAGAAAGTGGTAAGCTGCTCTAGCAGGTTTTCGGCGTCGCGAAGGCTTCCAGCGGAGCTGCGGGCGACGAGGCGCACTGCTTCCGTTTCCATCTTTATGCCTTCGGCTTTGCATATACGGTTAAGCTTGGATATCATATCATCCTGGTTGACGCGGCGGAAATCAAAGCGCTGGCAGCGAGACATAATGGTAGGCAGAACCTTGTGGGCTTCAGTGGTAGCCAGAACGAATATAACGCTTGGCGGCGGCTCTTCCAGCGTCTTAAGCAGAGCGTTTGACGCTTCTTTGGTTAGCATGTGAACCTCGTCTATGATATAGACCTTGTACTTTGCCTGACCAGGGGCATAGTTAACCCTTTCGCGAAGCTCGCGGATTTCATCTATACCACGGTTACTGGCGGCGTCGATTTCGATAATATCCAATGCCCTTCCTTCGGTTATAGCACGGCATATATCGCATTCGTTGCACGGCTCGCCTTTGCCGTTATTGAGACAATTGACAGCCTTGGAAAGAATGCGGCCGGTGCTGGTCTTGCCGGTACCTCTGGGCCCACAAAAAAGATAGGCGTGAGAGACGCGCGAGCTACCAAGTGCGTTGAGCAGGGTTCGGGTGACCTGCTCCTGCCCGACGACATCGGCAAGGGTTTGCGGACGCCACTTGCGATAAAAGACCTGTGAATCCATTATTATGCAACTATTATAAAACAAATCGCTTAATTTCCAAAGCAATTCTAATTTTAATTGCAGGGATGAGCTGACTGAAGAAGTACAAAAGAGGCTGGGTGGAGGGTGCCAGACGCTGTACAATACGAAAACCTGCCGAGGGTGGGCTGGGTGGGGAAGAAAAGTTATAGGGGTACGGTAGAGGGGGGCATTTATAACCGGTGAGTAATCTTTGGCGCAACCAACCTCCCCCTAATCCCCCTCTCATTGCAAGGAAAGGGGGAATTAGGATGGAGGGAAGCAGTCCCTACAAGCCACCCTGTATGGAAAAGAGGGGTAACGCCCCACTTATATTCCCTACCTTTATAATCATAGTGCGCCTCTCAAACTCCCCCAACTTCATATGAAGGTTATAAAAGGAATCCCCCTCGGTTGAGAGGGGGATCATGAGCTAACGTGTAACGGGTTCTATTCCTGTAGCAATGAGGGGATGTCCTTACCTATATCGTCTATATTCTGTAACTTGCTCTTTACTTCTTTCTGGCGCTGTTTGATTATCGGTATCAGGTCAGTAGATTCGTTGTAGTATTTTCTGACCTTCTCCACATCGCTTAACTCGGATAGTATAAGTGTAACGTTCATAACGCCGCTTTCTCTGGGGTAATCACCGTCTCTGATGATTGCGTTTGGCGCCAGGTCTTTCAGCCAGTCACCGAGCTCCTTGACCAGATCCATGTTAATTTCCTTAGCCGGCGCCGAAAGTAAATAAAGGGCTCTGCTGGCATCCTTGGGATTGCAGCGGGTGGAAAGTTCGCTAATAGCTTCGTCCATCGCCTGGATGCCGGCGTGGGTTTCCGAACTCTTGTCACGGAAGGTGCTGGTGCCGAAAGGAAACTTGAATTTCAGCTTTGATTCGCCATAGCCGATTACCGTCCAGCCGAGTAGTGTCTGGATAATATCACCAGCATCGAGAGTTTTGGCGCCGACATGGCTCGCCTTGTTCTCCTCACCGGCGCAGAGCAGATTATAGAACGGGTC
>DUFE01000014.1 GCA_011170385.1 Dehalococcoidia bacterium
AATGAAGAAGCGCTCGCAAACCTGCCCTTCCTTGCGATACTCGACGACACCGACGTCAATCAGCCGCCGCCGCTTTCCGGTAAGGGAAGTGCAAGCCTTGATGTAGTCTTTGTCAATACCCGCCGAACGGATGAAGTCACCACCAGTGCCGGTACTGATTATGCCGATGGTGGCGTTTTGTAACTCCCTGGATAGCATTACTCCGTTGGCGACCTCGTTTACCGTGCCGTCGCCGCCGACAGCCACCAGGAACTGGCAGCCGCCGCTAGCGGCTTCGCGAGCCAGCTCTATAGCATGGCCAACACCCTCGGTATACTGGAACTCGAAGGGTAAGCCAATATGTCTCAGCAGTTCGCTGATGCGGGGCCATTTACGATAGGTGGTGCTGGCACCAGCCACCGGATTGACTATTATCTTAGCCTGTGGTATCGACATAAGCTGTCTCAATCCGCAATCGCTTGTTTGATTATACCATAAATTGCAGGTGTCAAGGCGATAATTTTATATCATTATTCCAGATACTCTATCTGCGATGATGGTTTATCTTTTATGTCAAGTTCTATCTCTGCTTCGCGAAAAAGCTGGACGAAGGCTTCGTCATTGTATTTGCCGAAGCTTACGTATCGTTTTATCTTAGCATTGGTCAGCATCTTGGCGCATAGCACGCACGGTGTATGGGTGGCGTATATGGTGCTGCCCTCCAGGCTGATGCCATGCAAAGCCGCCTGAATGATAACGTTCTGTTCGGCATGGATGGCACGGCAGATTTCGTGCCTCTCCCCAGACGGTATCTCGAGCTCGTCCCGCAGGCATCCCAGCTCTAGGCAGTCTCTGAATCCCGCCGGGGCGCCGTTATAGCCGGTGGCAAGGATGTGCTTATCTTTCACCGCCACCGCTCCCACGTGGTGCCGGCGGCAGGTGGAGCGCTCGGCAACCACGGCAGCTACTTTGAGGAAATATTCATCAGTATCCGGTCTTTTCAATCCTTTCTCCTCACGACGGCAATCGTCTTCTTTACTTCTTTCTTCAATGAATCAAGCGTGGACTCGTTAAGGATGGTGAAGTCCGCCATGGCGATAGGCCCGCTCTTCTTGATTTCTTCTATCTCCGCCATATCCCTGCTGGCGGCTTCATCCTCTGTCAGCGGGCGCTGGCCCCTGTGCGATAACCTGGCATACCTTGTCTCCGGCGATGCCCAGACGGCGACTACATAAAACCTGCGCCAGTAGTAATTTCGCAGAAAGATGTACTCATCCCAGGAGTACAGCCCGTCAACCACTACCGGTGCCTGCTTTAACGCCAGGTCTATTCGTGAGAGGTTGAGCATGGCGTAAGCCGCCATGCCATATTTCTTTCGCAGAGCCTCACGGACCTGGCGCTCGTTCTCCTCGTTCAGTTTCAAGCCCTGCTTCCTGACCTCTTCGTCGGTTACATCACCAAAGCGTATTCGGGTAAAACCTTCATTTTCGAACAGGCGAGCGGCTTCAGTCTTCCCGGCGCCGGTCATACCAACGATAGCAACCACTTTCATGCTTAAAAATCCAGAGATTCCATTATAAGATAACGACCATTTTATGGCAACAGAAGGGGGGAATTTTAAAATCCCTCACCCTCCATCCCTATCCCCCTAGCAAAAGGGGGGCAATCATAAGCAGGAGGTTTAATGAACACCGCTACAGGCTGTGCTATAATGCGGACTACTTGCAGGTGGTATAAAACTATGCCTGAAGATAATAATCTTTTAAAAAAGATGGAGGAACAGCTCTCCGCCGAGATTGCCGGTTTTTTAAGGGATGCCGGCAGGCTGGCCGACGGCAGAAACGAAAAGCTCTATCTTGTGGGCGGGGCGGTACGCGACCTGCTGCTGGGCAATACCAACCTTGATATAGACCTTGTGGTGGAAGGCGATGCCATTGCCCTCGCCGGTGAATTATTCGATGTTGACGCTGGCAAAATCACCGTCCACAGGCAGTTTAACACCGGCAAGTTCGACTGGCACGGCTGGAGCATAGATATCGCTTCCGCCCGCAAGGAAAGCTACGCCCACCCAGGCGCCCTGCCCACTGTAAAACCCGGCTCCCTAGACGATGACCTCCACCGTCGCGATTTTACCATCAACGCTATGGCTATCAGCCTATCCCCCGGTAGCTACGGACGCCTGATTGACCCGTACAGCGGTCAAAAAGATATAGAGGATAAAAAGATACGCATCCTGCACCAAAAGAGCTTCATTGACGATTCTACGCGCATCTGGCGCGGCCTGCGCTACGAGCAGCGGCTGGATTTTCGCCTCGAGCCGGAGACCCTGCGCCTTCTGAAGTGGGATATACCGATGGTGGACACCGTAAGCGGCGACCGCATCCGCTACGAGCTGGAGTGCATCTTTAAAGAAGAGCTGCCGGAGAAGGTTCTTCGCCGCGCCGACGAGCTTGGAATTCTTAAAAAGATTAGCCCCTCGCTTAAAGGCGACGGCTGGCCGGCGAAAAAGTTACAATATGCAA
>DUFE01000015.1 GCA_011170385.1 Dehalococcoidia bacterium
CGTGTCAGCCAGCTATTGCCGAGGCTGAAGTTTATGAAACCCGGAGGCGCCACGGAAACATCGGCGATATCCGTACCCGGTTTAATTAACCGGGCTATATGTTTGGCTATGTCCAGCGGGTTCATACCGGTTGCCCGCGCCAGCTTCAGCGGGAAGCTGGTGGCATAATCACCGTACTCTGGATTCTGTGGGTGCTCTATGGACACTTCGGGCAGTGGCACGGAAGGCAGCTTGCCAGATTGTTGCGCTTGCTCCGTCGCCCGCTGCAACGAATCGATAAGTCTCTGTTTGACTGATAGCATCTCGCTCAATATAAGCCTCTTTTTCTCTGTCGCAATATCACAGATTATAACACAGCGATTGCAGATAAACACACTGTATGAAACGGGACGATTGTCTGGTTGTGAACGGAGGCTACTTCTCCGTCATCTCTTCGACCTCGGCTTTGCCTTCAGCCAGCTCTTTCTCCTGCTCGCTGTCCTCTTTCAGCAGCAGCGCCTGGAACTCGCCGACGTGGGTCTTCTCCTCCCTGGCGATATCCAGCAGTACTTTCTTGAGCAGCGCGTTCTTGGTCATGCTCGCCATCTGCTCGTACAGGCTGGTGGCGTCGAGCTCGGCGATTATGGCGGCTCTCAAAATCTCCTTATCCAGGTCTTTCGGGTCTATGTTTTCCAGGTTGATGGGTATCTGGGATAGCATTTGCACCTCCGTAAGATATTTATATTATTATGCCGTATCTAGCTCCATTCGCTCTCTCCGTCAGCCCAGACGCGGGTTATCTCCTTCGCCAGCAGGCGGTTATCCGGGCTTTGCAGTGCGGGGTCTTTCTCGAAAAGCCCGATGGCTTCTTTGCGTGCCAGCTCCAGCAGGGCGACATCTGATATCTTTGCCATTTTCAGGTCCGGGATGCCGCTCTGGCGGGTGCCGAAAAACTCGCCGGGACCGCGCATCTTGAGGTCTTCCTCGGCGAGCTGAAAGCCTTCCTGCACCTTCTCGATGATGTCCAGCCTGGACCTGGCAACTTCGGAGGGGTTATCCGCCAGCAGCAGGCAGTAACTCTTTTCCTGTCCCCTGCCAACCCGCCCGCGGAACTGGTGAAGCTGCGAAAGGCCAAAGCGGTCGGCGCTTTCGATCAGCATAACCGTGGCGTTGGGGATGTCTATACCCACCTCCACCACCGGCGTCGATACCAGAATATCCAGCTCGCAGGAGCGAAAGCGGCGCATGTTATCGTCTTTTTCCGCTGCCGGCATACGCCCGTGCAGTAGCCCCAGCTTCAGGCTGGGAAAAACCTGTCTGGACAGGTGTTCGAACTCTACGATCGCCGCTTTTGCCTGAACGGCTTCGGATTCCTCGATAAGCGGGCAGATAATGAACGCCTGCCGCCCCTCGGCTACCTGTTTCCGAAGGAAAGCGTGGGCGCTTTCCCTCTGTGCCGGCTTGAGCCACCTGGTCTTAATCTCCTGCCTGCCTGGCGGCAGCTCGTCTATAACGGAAAGGTCGAGGTCGCCGTACAGGGTCAGTGCCAGGGTTCTGGGGATGGGGGTCGCCGTCATCACCAGCACGTGGGGATTAAAGCCCTTCTGGCGCAGCGCCGAGCGCTGAATAACGCCGAAGCGGTGCTGTTCGTCGACCACGGCTAGTCCCAGGTGGTTGAAGGCTATGTCTTTCTGGATGAGAGCGTGGGTGCCGATAACGATGTCTATACCGCCGTCCTGTATTAGCTGCTGGATTTCCTTCTTGTGCGAACCCTTTATATCGCTGATGAGTAACGCTATGGTTAAGGGCTGTGTCAGGGAACTGTCATAGCGATAGAGGCAATCCCCAAGCTTTTCTTCCCGGCTGGCTGCGGATAGCAGTCTGCGGGTGTTGCTGAAATGCTGTTCAGCTAAAATCTCGGTTGGCGCCATAAAAGCTCCTTGGCAGCCGTTTGACGCTGCCATCAACAGAGCGGCGATGGCGATTACTGTCTTGCCGCTACCCACATCCCCCTGGAGCAGACGGGACATCGGCTTTGAGTTTTTCAAGTCGGTGGTTACATCTTCGAGCACCCTTCTCTGGGCCGTGGTAAGCTCAAAGGGCAGAGAGCCGATAAAAGTATCTAGCACCGCATCGTTCATGGTGAAGGGGGTGCCTGGCTGGTCCTGCTGCCAGCGACGCTTCTTGTTGAGGACGCCTAGTTGCAGTAGAAAGAGCTCGTCGAAAGCCAGACGATACCTGGCTTTTACCTTGGTTGCCTCATCGTCGGGGAAGTGCGCCTGGGAGATAGCCTGCGACAGCTCTAGCAGCTTGAGCCTTTGCTTCAATGGAGGCGGCATGAAATCGCTCACCACCGGAGAAAACCGGTCGATGGCACCCTTCAACAGCTTTCTTACCTGGCGCGGATACAGCCCACGGGTAAGCGGGTAGATAGGCACCAGGCGACCGGCGTGTGTTAGCTCCCTGTTCTCCAGCAGCTCCCATTCCGGGGACTCAAACACCGGATGCCCTTTATAGATTACCACCCGTCCGCTTAAAACGATCTGTTTGTTGGTCGCCAGTTGTTTTACCAGATATGGATTATTGAACCACACTGCCCTGACGTTGCCGGTGTCGTCACCGACGATGGCCTCGGTGCTGCGTTTACCGCCGAGCCTGACCTCGCGCACCTGCCAGATGTTGGCGATTACTGTCTCCTCCTTGCCCTCGGCAAGCTGGGATATGGTTTTTAGCAGGCTATAGTCCAGGTGGCGGTTGGGGAAGAAATACAGCAGGTCGCGAACCGTGCCGACGCCCAGCTTGTTAAACCTCGCTGCCATAGTCTGGCTAATGCCCTTTATAATGGTAATGGGTGAATCGAGGGAGCAGGATGACATTGATATTTCTACCTTTGCCTTTGGCTTTGAATGTGACAGGATTGCTGTTGCGGCCGCATAGGCTTTGACCTTTTTATCCACCGTCTTTTCGGCTGCGGATAAAAAGCCGAGTATGTCGTCTATGTACTGTACACGTTGTTGACGATCGAGGGAGGCATAACCGAATTTATTAAGACGCAGCTCATTGAATCGCTTCAGCAATTTTAGATCGGTTATGGCGCCTTCGGCGTTAGCTGACCATTTAGCCAGGAATTTGTCCAGACCACCGATTACAGCCGAATTTGAGTAGTTCTTTTCGCATTCGAGCTTGAGAACCTTGCGTAGTGGTGTGGCATCTATTGGCAAGAATCCTTCTCCGTTCGCTGTGGCTGTGGATTAAAGGTGGGAAGAGTAAAGACTGGGACGATGCAGAGATGGCAGAGAAACACGGTTCTTTAATCCCTTCCCCTTCTTAACATCCTGCTTGAGGTTGTCCACCTTCTCTCTCAGTGCCAGAACCAGGGTGCCAGGTCCCCCGTGAACTCCCAGCGCCGGTCCCAGCCGCGATACATAAATGGAGTTTTTATCGATTAAGGCGCTGATGCGCTCCTTGAGCGTTTGGGCGTCATCGGGTGTGGTGCTGTGTACAATAGCTACCTCCTGGACGTTAATAAAGTTCTTCATGTTACTGATTAGTCGCTCTATACCTTTGGCGCGGGTGCGGACTACGCCGGCAGGGTGCAACACACCGTCGTGCAGGGTGAGCATCGGCTTTACGTTCAGTACGCTGCCCAGCAGCCCCTTGGCTTTACCGATGCGCCCCCCGCGAAGCAGGTATTTAAGGGTGTCGAAAAGCCCCCAGAGATGTGTGGTGGCGATGGTCTGTCTTAACTCCTCGATTATATTAGAGAGATTATCACCGGCCCTTGCCATTCTGGCAGCCAGCAGGGTCATCAACCCCAGGCCCATAGACACCGAAAGCGAATCGACCACGGCGATTCGGTTGCCACCGCTTGCCATATCCTTGCCCTGCAAAGCCGAGTTATAGAGACCGCTTAGCTTGCTGGTAGCCTGTATGGAGACTATCTCGTCAGTTTCCTTGAGTAGCTTTTTATAGACATTGGCAAAGTCTGCTGGCGGCGGTTGAGAGGTAGTGGCGGGAAGGTTTTCGGTTACCATTTTCTGGTAGACTTCTTCCTGGCTGATATCGATGCCATCTTTATATGTCTTGTTGCCAAAGCCGACATAGGCGGGGACTACTGTGATATCGAATTCCTTAATCAACTCCGGTGGCAGGTCTGCGGTGCTATCGGTTACAATTTTAATAGTCAATATAAATACTTCCTTTTACAAGACTTATTACTTAGCGGCTTCTAGGACGGATACCGCAATGGCGCCAGGTCCGGCATATGCTCCCAGCACCGGGCTGACCGTTGAGCGATATATCTTCTCCTTGGGGAAAAGCGGGTCAATGATTTCAGCCAGCTTATCGATATCTTCGGGAGTGGTGCAATATTCCAGGGATAGCTTCTCGATGTTGGGAAATTTAGCTACGAAGCTGTGTAGGTATTCTATGCCGGCTGGTTTGGAGCGCCGCTGGGTAAGGGGCGCCATTTCGCCATCCTTTACGGTGAGTATTTGCTTTATCGATAACATAGCACCCAGCAGACCCTTGGCTTTACCGATGCGCCCGCCCTTGGCAAGATACTGCAGGGTTTCGAAGTAGATAACCATATGCGAGCGGGGGATATTGGCATTGGTTATAGAAATAACCTCGTCCAGGCTGGCGCCTCCTTGAGCCGCCTCGGCAGCGGCGATGACAATCATCCCGAGACCCATTGCCACGGAGGCAGAGTCTATTACCTCGATGCGGCATTTGTTGGCGATCATATTCTTGGCATTGGTGGCTGATTGGTAGGTGCCGCTAAGCTTGCTGGAGATTACGATGACCAGTATTTCATCTGTTTCCTTTGCCAGGCTTTCGTAAACTTCGGCGAATGCGCCCGGCGCCGGCTGCGTGGTAGTGGGGAAGATGCTTGCCTTGGCTAGTCTGTTGTAGAACTCGTCGGTGGTAATATCAACCCGATCAAGGAAGGATTCATGGCCGAAAGATACCGTTAGCGGTACTACGGTAATCCCCAGCTTTTGCGACAGGTCGCTGGTTATGTCTGAAGTGCTGTCAGTAACGATTTTCACTGCCATAGTATAACCTCCTTTATTAAGCTACGGCTATTCGATGGAGATGATATATTCATAATGCGGCTGACCGCCATTGACCACTTCAACCTGCAGGTTGGGGTATTTTGCTGCGATAGTCTCGTTTATTTCGTTCGCTTCGGCTTCCTTGGCTTCATCCCCATAATAAATGGTTATGACGTCGGCTTTATCCAGTTCCGCCTTAGTCATAACCTCATACACCACATCTGACATCTTGTCGTCTACGGATATCAGGGCTCCGTCTAGGAAGCCGATCGCCTGTTTCTTCTTGATTGAGAGCCCGTTCAATCTGGTGGAGCGCACGGCGCGTGTTACCTCGATAGATTTAACCGATGATAGCGCCTCGGTCATAATACTGACGTTGGTTTCAAAGTCGGCTTCGTAGTCAAAGGCAAGCAGCGCTGCTACCCCCTGGGGTATAGTTTTGGAGGGAACTACCTTAATGCTCTTGGTTGTCAGTGACTGAACCTGCCCGGCGGTGAGCACTATGTTCTTGTTGTTTGGCAGGATTATGACCTTGTCTGACGCCGATAGCTCCGCAGCCTGGAGCAGGTCTTTGGTGCTTGGGTTCATCGTCTGTCCGCCGGGAACGACGGCTGTAGTTCCTAGGCTGGAGAAGACTTCGCTCAACCTCTCGCCGGGAACAACTGCGATGATAGCCACTCCCGTTGCCGGGGCTCGCTGTTTCTGCATCTCTAAAAAGTCCTGGTGCTGCTCGTCCATATTGCGGATGCTGACACCATGCATAGTGCCCAGCGAAGTTACGTAATTAATAACGTTTCCTGGTTCAAGGGTGTGGATGTGTACTCTGATTGTGTTATCGTCGCCGACAACAATCAGGGATTCTCCCTTCTTTTTCAGTCGCTTTCTTAATTTATCCGGGCTCAATCCCTGCCCCTTGAGCATAAATTCAGTGCAGTAACCGAAGGGAATCTCTTCGATGGCTACCCTCTCTGGCGCCGTGAATACCATCGGGGTTAACGGTATATTGCTGGTTATCATCTGGGGTTTACGGAACTGCATCAACTCTGCCTCGCCGTTGAGGTAACGCAGGGCTCCCTCCAGTAGGGTATACAAACCCTGCCCCCCGGCATCAACCACCCCGGCTTCTTTGAGAACGGGTAAAAGTAATGGGGTATTGGCTACCGATTCGCTAGCGGCGTTGACTGTCGCTTCCATAACAGATATGACGTCGTTTTCTTCTTTAACTGCCTGCCCCTGGGCGGCGGCGGCGGCATCCTTGATGACGGTGATAATCGTACCCTCAACCGGGTTGCTCAAGCCTTTATAAGCCATCTCCGCTGCCTGCGACAGGGCATTAGCCAGGTCACGGCCATTAAACGTGTCTTTACCGGCAAAGCCTTGAGCCAGCCCACACCATATCTGCGACAGGATTACGCCGCTGTTGCCGCGGGCTCCTATCAGGGCTCCTTTAGCCATAGCCTGGGATACTACCGAGATCTTGCCATTGGGAGTTCGGTCAGCTTCTTCGATGGTGGAGTGCATTGTGAGCAGCATGTTGGTTCCAGTATCACCGTCAGGCACCGGGAAGACATTGAGGGCGTCTACGTCCGAAGCGCTCTTTTCCAACCAGTTGGTGGCGGCGGTGAACATTTCCCGGAAGTCCCGTCCGTTTATATTGTTCTCCTGTTTCATATCACGCCATCCCTTTAAAGGTACGTATTACAACCACACCGAGTTTGCCAATAATGTATGGTTGTGATATTATAGCCACAGGATTTTACATCAATATACCGCTCAAGTCAAAGGGAGACGAACTGGTCTATGAAGTGTGAACTGTGTAACAAATCGGCGCAATTCGGTCATAACGTTAGCCATTCCAAGCGCCATACCAACCGGCGCTGGCTACCCAATATCCATCCGACCACGATAGTTAAAGACGGCAAGACGGTTCGTCTTAATTTGTGCACCAGATGCCTGCGCACCCAGCATAAGCTGGCACGCAAAGCTTGAAAACTCCTTTATTCGGTCTTACCGACAATCTCCCTGGCTCTGGCGATAGCCTTCGCTACCTGTTGTGGGGACGTGCCACCGGTTACGTTCCTAGCTGCGATGGACGATGCAGCCGTGACTTTAAAGATATCGTCATCGAAGAGCGACGAAAACTTTCTATATTCATCCAGACTTAGCTGGTCGAGGGGTTTGTCCTTATCGGTGGCATAGCGTGTTAATTTAGCGGTTATGCCATGGGCGGAGCGGAATGTCTCCCCCCTGGCTACCAGATAATCCGCTATATCTGTCGCCAGCATATAGCCCCGCATAGCCGCCCGTTCCATGTTTTTTTTATTAACCTTGAGGCTACCTATCATACCATAGAATACACAGAGCGATGACAGCAGCGTATCGACGGCATCGAACAGTCCTTCCTTATCTTCCTGAAGGTCGCGGTTGTACGATAGCGGCAAGCCCTTCATCGTTGTTAGCATCGCCATCATGTGGCCATAGATTCGCCCCGTCTTGCCGCGGCAGAGCTCGGCAGCATCCGGGTTCTTCTTCTGCGGCATCAGGCTGCTGCCGGTGGTATAGGCGTCGTCCAGTTCGATGAAGCCGAACTCAGCGGAAGCCCACAGTATAATCTCCTCTGCAAGTCTGGACAGGTGCATCATGCATACGCTGGCGGCAGCGAGGTATTCGATAACAAAGTCGCGGTCGGAGACGGCATCCATACTGTTGCGGCTGACCTGGCTGAAGCCCAATTCGCTGGCGACGAACTCACGATCTATGTTATAGGCGACGCCAGTAAGCGAGCCGCTGCCTAAAGGCATAACATCTGCGCGTTTCAGGACATCGTTGAGGCGCTCGGCATCACGCTGAAACATCTCGAAGTAAGCCAGCAGGTGGTGGGCAAACAAAACGGGCTGCGCTGGCTGCAGGTGCGTATAGCCGGGCATAATAACATCTTTATTGCCTTCGGCAAGGTCGACCAGCGAAAGCTGCAGCTTACTGATGCCGGCTATAGTTTCCGCTACGGCGTCTTTTACAAAGAGACGCAAATCTAGGGCGACCTGGTCGTTTCGGGAGCGGGCGGTGTGCAACCTGCCGGCAACCTCACCGATTATCTCGAACAGCCTGGCTTCGATAGCCATGTGAATATCCTCCAGCTCCGTCCTGAAAGTAAACTTCCTATTCTCAATCTCTGCGGCGACGTCTTCCAGTCCCCTGCATATGGCTTCAGCGTCTTCAAGAGGTATAATATTCTGTTTCGCCAGCATCTTAGCGTGGGCGATACTGCCGTCGATGTCGTAACGGTAGAGGCGATGGTCGAAGGGCAGAGATAAGGTATAACCTATCATCGCCTCGCTCGGCGGCTTGTTGAAGCGGCTCCTTATATGACTCATCTAACGATACCTCCTGGACGCTTTAGTCATCTTCGGTTTTTTGTACCTGCGACTGGGTTTTGTTCGGCAGCCCCCATATATGAATGAAACCGGCGGCTGCGCTCTGGTCGAAGCGGTCACCCTTATCGTAGGTAGCCAGACTCAAGCTGTACAGCGAATGGAGGGACTTCCTGCCAACGACGCTGCACTTACCCTTGAACAGCTTCAGCCGCACCGTGCCGCTGACGAACTGCTGGGTAGATTGTACGTATGCCGCCAGGTCACGGCGGTGGGCTGAAAACCACAGGCCATCGTAGGTGAGCCCGGCATACTCTTGGGCTACCCTCTGCTTAAAGCGGAGCTGGCTCTTGGACAGGGTCAACGATTCCAGTGCCCGGTGGGCTTCCATAAGAACCACTCCGGCAGGTACTTCGTATATCTCCCTGGACTTGATACCCACCAGGCGGTTTTCGATCATATCTATCCTGCCGATGCCGTGGCTACCGGCGAGCTGGTTGAGGTACTGAGTAAGGCTGACTCCGTCCATTCGCCTGCTGTCCACATTAACCGGGACGCCCTTTTCGAAGCCTATCTCAATATAGGCGGCTTTATCCGGAGCATCGGCGGGGGATACAGACCATAAAAAAGCGTCTTCGGGGGGCTCGTTCCAGGGGTCTTCCAACAAGCCGCACTCGATACTCCTGCCCCACAGGTTTTCATCTATGGAATATGGGCTGGATATGGTTATGGGCACCGGAATATTGTGCTGTTGCGCATAAGCTATTGTCTCTTTACGTGTCATACCCCACTCCCTGGCAGGGGCGATGATTTTAATATCCGGCGCCAGGGCGGTGATACCCACCTCGAACCTCACCTGGTCGTTGCCCTTGCCGGTACAGCCGTGAGCGATTGCCGTTGCTCCTTCTTTCAGAGCTGCATCGACGAGAACCTTTGACATAAGCGGGCGTGAAAGCGCCGTCGCCAGCGGGTATTGCTCCTCGTAGAGGGCTTCCGCCTGGAGCGCCGGAAAGACATAATCGTTGACGAATTGTTCTTTTACATCTACAACCATAGCCTTAATGGCGCCGACCTTGAGCGCCTTGTCGCGCACGGCGGAGAAGTCCCGCTCGTTGCCGACATCGACTGTCAGGGCAATAACATCCAGGCTATATTTTTCCTTAAGCCATTTGATGGCGACAGATGTATCCAGTCCGCCGCTGTAAGCCAATACTACCTTATCTGCCATTTCTAACCTTCCTTGAACTGATTATATTATATACTATCTCAAACCGATATTTTATACCACCATAGCCTTAACGCCGTCAGTCGGTAAAGTAATTATTCAGGAACTGTATGATCCGGGAACCGACACCGGGGTGTTGCCACTGGTAATCGTGGCCCGGGGCGCCGATGTAAAGCAATATATTTCCCGGGTCCTCCTGCGATATGCCGAACAAAGCCTCTATATTGGCGCGTATAATGGTCAAGATATTGCCCTGGCTGAAAGAGTCGGGTATGATGCCATTGCTGCGGAGTATCAACGACCTCTCTGAGGAAGCGCTTTTGTTCCAGAAGGGAGGCCCCATCTGTATGCTGTAGACCTGTGGATTGTCCTCAAGGATATGCATGACGCTGTTACAGATGGTACAGCCGTTGCTTTCTCCGGCAAGGATGATTTTAATCCCTGGTATGTGTCGGGTGAGAAAATCCACCCTCGAGGCAAGGTCACGGGCTTTCGAAGGGTAGAGACCGGGCGCCATCATAAGCTCGCTCAAGCAGCCATTCAGGGTTTTATCCGTGCGGTAGAAATCCAGCCACAGCGTATCATAGCCAAGATCGGTAAGCACAGCATCTACGCCGGCAATAAAATCCAGCCCGTAGGGGAAGTCCAGCATGGAAGACCATCCCCAGCCGCCGGAGTTATTGATTATAACCACGTCCGTATCTTTAGCCGCCAGATACATCCCCAGCAGCTGGCTGGTGAACTTCTGGCATTTCTGCTGGTTGTTGGCGAACAGCTCGGCGGCAAGATTGTCAGCTTCATCTATAAGAGATTGTGAGACGAGCGAAAAATCCTGTATGTAAAGGGGAGTGTTATTGCTGCCGACCTCGCTGGCGGTTGCCGGAACCACCGGCGAAGGAGCCAACAGCACGACAGCCAGTGATATTGCTACGAACAGGGCTGCCCCTATCTTGAGCTTGCGAAAGCTGGCTTCCATATAGGACCGACCTTTTAAACCTAAACCTTAATACCGGACAGAGCCTTTTCCAGTATGGCAAGCGCCCGGTCGATATCGTCTTTATCGATGATTAATGGCGGCATAAGGCGAATAGCGTTATCCTTGAGTACATTGACAAGCAGTCCGCCGTCAAGGCAGGTAAGCATAAGGCGGTTGGCGATGTCGTCGTCGAACTCCATAGCCTGTAACAGCCCCAATCCGCGTACGTCGGTGATGAATTCGAACATTTGCCTGAGATTATTCAAACCGTCGGCAAGAAACTTACCCATATGTATAGCATTATCGGCGATGTTATTATCGATGATGAACTTGAGGGTAGAGTAGCCGGCGGTGGATGCTAATGGGTTACCACCGAAAGTAGAACCGTGTTCGCCGGTTGCGAAAACGGAAGCCTCTTCCATTGCAAGGATGGCTCCGATGGGTATGCCACTTGCCAGACCCTTCGCCAGTGTCATAATATCCGGCTCGACGCCGAACTGCTGGTAGGCGAACAGGCTGCCGGTGCGCCCGATGCCAGTCTGGATTTCATCAAGAATAAACAGAATGCCACTTTGCTGACATAGCTCCTGCACCGCCTTAAGATAGCCTTTTTCGGGAAGATTTACGCCGCCCTCCCCCTGTATTGGCTCCAGCATTACGGCGCAGGTCTTGCCAGAAATTGCTTTCTTAATCGCCTCTATATTGTTGTATTCAACATTAACGAAACCGCTGGGCAGCGGGATATACGGCTGCTGGAATTTGGATTGCCCGCTGGCAGAGACCATCGCCAGTGTGCGCCCGTGGAAAGAGCCGGTGGCGGTGATTACTTCATAGGCTCCTTCCAGGTGCAGGTGGCCATATCGGCGGGCGAGTTTGACTGCTCCTTCGGTAGCCTCGGCGCCACTGTTACATAAAAAGACTCTGTCCAGACAGCTGTTCTGTACCAGAAGCTCGGCAAGCTTCATTTGAGGGATGTTGTAAAAGTTGTTAGACGTATGAATGAGGGTTTTTACCTGTTCGGTAACCGCTTTTACAACCGCCGGGTGGCAGTGCCCCAGGCTGTTGACCGCCCAACCGGCGACGAAGTCCAGGTATTCTCTGCCGTTCTCATCCCAGACCCTGGCTCCCTGCCCCCTGACTATGGTAAGCGGGGTGCGTTTATAGACGGGCATATAGTATTTCTGCTCTTTTTCCTGCCAGTCGGTCAACTTTTTACTCCTGCGTTCTTTGAGGGGTGATGGGCGGAAATAGATAACAAAGACAGACGTTTCTATTCATAACAACCTCTCCCCCATTGCCCCCCTCTCCTTACAAGGAGGGGGAATTTAAATGAGTGACTTTGCCCCTCAAGCTCCCTATTTATTTGTGAGGTATTTATGTTTCGTATGTCCTAATCTCTCGGTTAGAGAAAGCCCTTAAACTGCCCTCTTATTCTGCTAAACCGGTTTTATCACCGTGCCGCTGCCGCCGGTGATGACTTCGTCTAGCAGGGCGTGCTTTCGCCTGCCGTCTATTATTATACATGATGTCTTGGCATTGCTTACCGCCCTCAAGCAGGCTTTGATCTTGGGTATCATTCCCCCGGAAGCAACCCCTGAATCCATCAGCGCTTCGGCTTCACCCGGCGAAAGGCAGGGCAAAAGGCTACCTGCTTCGTTGCGAATGCCGTCGACATCGGTAAGAAGGATGAGCTTGTCGGCTCCGATGGCGGCGGCTATTTCACCGGCGATGGTATCACCATTTATGTTCAGCAGCAGGGGCGATGCTTCAGATC
>DUFE01000016.1 GCA_011170385.1 Dehalococcoidia bacterium
CCCGCTGATACGCGCTTCGAACCGGGCGCATTTCAGTTCCAGGGTCTTGGTCCTTTCTGAAAGACTGATATTTATTTTGTCATTTGGCAGGGAGTTTACGAATTCGGTCAGGAGCCGGGCGGGAACGGTGATTGTCCCCTCTTCTTCAATCTGGGCACCGAGCCAGTAGCTTATTGCCATTTCCAGGTTCGTGGCGACCAGTTTGAGTCGCGACTGATCGGTCGCTATGAGTACGTTATTGGTAATGGGAAGGGTCGTCCTGGTGGCGACTGCCCTCCCGACTATGCCGAGTCCACGGCTGAGATTTTCCTGTAAACATGATAATTTCATGATTCACCCCCGATACGGCTTGTGATGAAGTATATACCAAAAAAGAGACATAATTCAAGGGCATTTTAGCCGAATATAGCGGATGTAAGACCATAACAAACGAAGGTAAAAAGCAGGACGATCGGGATAATTAAAATAGAGCCGTATTTACCCAGGAATCCCACCGATACCCAGCCGCTGCCCACAACTATCGCCGTCGTCGTGGTGGCTGATGGCAGGCTGAAAGCGTAGTTTGCGGAGGCGGCTATCGTGGTGCCCAGGGCAATCGGGTTGCATATAGAGGTAGCGGCTGCCACCGGCACCATTATCGAATATACAAGAGTCAGCGAGACCACGTTCGACATTATGTTTGTCTGCAATACCACCCAGGCGACGCTGATGAGTATGAAAACATAAAGAGGTACCGATGTCGCCATCGGCTGGAAAATGCTCATCAGCAGTTCGGGTATTCCGGTGGCGGGATTGCTGATGGCAGTGCCGATAGCCATTATGGCGGCGCAGAGAATAGTAGAGCCCCATTCCACTCCCTCTTTCATCCAGTGCTGGAATGTAAGGAGAGGTTCGCCCTTCACCCGTATAAGGCAGAGAAGACAGGCGCCAGTGATTGCGGGTATCGCGTACCCGATTTTATCAAGATAAGTGGTTACTCCGGGAATAACCCCTCTAGCGATTCCGGGCAGCATCCAGCAGATAATTACTATTAAGAATACTCCCAGCGCCAGCTTCTCTTCCAGTTTCATTTTACCCATTTCTCTGGCGGCCTGGTGGATATAGCCTGTTGCCATATCTGTGATTTTTGTGACATCAGGACGTACGATGTAGCGGAAAGCTCCCAGAATCATCAGATAGACAAGTAAGCCCATCGGGATGCCGAAGAGCATCCACTGGGGGAAGCTGATTGAATAGCCGAAATCCCTTCGTATCCAGTCCATTACCAGCACATTTCCGACGTGGGCGATCGGGGTCATCGAAAGAGCGGCTGTAGCCGCCCAGGCAACACCCATCATAAATGTGGCGGCAAAAGTATCACCCTTCTTATACCCCAGTGTTTCAAGCATAGGGGCGGCGATAGCCATAAAAACAATTGTCGTGGCGGTGCTGGACATCACCGAGCCGAGGAGTGTGCAGGCCAGAAGGAACATTGCCACCAGAAGCCAGGGATGCCCGATGGTGAAAGGGCGTGTTATAAACCAGAGGGCGAAGCGACGTGAAAATCCGGTCTTTCTCAGACCTTCACTTAGCCCGAAGCAGCCTATTAAGAAGATCGGGAGCCAGTTGCCAAAGGAGGAGGTGAATGCCTCCGAGGGTGTCATTACGCCGGTAATTGCCAGAAGAGCAATGCAGATAATGCTGGGATAGCCGATACCGATGGTTGCCCACCAGACTATGGTGAACAGGAAAATACCGACAGTCCTCATACCAATGCTGGTGAGAGGTTCCAGAGGAGGCAGGAGAAGGAAAGCTATCAGGATAGCCAGACCGGTACCGGGTACTATCCAGCGGCTGACCTTCATAAGGTTGTGTCCTTATCTTTCCCTGTCATTTCTTTGTTTCTGCAGGTTTGAAAAAGGCGGTCTCTTTAATACTTCTATAGCTTTGCGGGCGGCATCTCCCCGGTGGCTGATACTGTTCTTCTCTTCGAGAGATAATTCCGCCATCGTCCTGCCCAGCGAGGGAACGTAAAATACCGGGTCGTAGCCGAAATTCTGCTCACCTCTGGGCTCGAAAGTTATAATTCCCCGGCATTCTCCATGACAGAATTCCACGTGCCCGGCGGGTGTCGCCAGAGCGATAACACAACGGAAACTGGCAGTGCGTTTCCCTTCGGGTATATCTTTCATCCGTGAAAGCAGGAAGGTGATTCTATCGCTGTCTGAGGCGTCCTCACCTGCATACCTGTGCGACTTCGCTCCCGGTTCTCCGCCGAGTGCATCAACCTCCAGTCCGGAGTCATCGGCAAGTGAGATAAGTCCGCTTTCCGCTGCCAGAGTGGTCGCCTTGAGTCTGGCATTCTCTTCGAAGGTTTCTGCGGACTCTTCAACCTTGGTGGTTATTCCCTCTTCAGCCATCGTGACCAGCTGAAAAGGTATACCCGTGAGCAGGGTTTCATACTCACGGGCTTTTCCTTTATTGTTTGTTGCAAGGAGCAGTCTTTGATTCACCAGAATATCAAGCCGGACTTATTTCCATGACTTGATAAGGTCGTCAATGGATATAGCGGCGAAGGTAGTTGTCTGAAGGGTTCCTCTCGAACCCAGTTCCAGGGCAATCTTGGTAATTGTGGTGTTGCCCACGGCTTCGATGATGTTGATGAAATCGTAGGGCCCCAGGATAGAATACTGGGCAAGTATTTTACCGCCCATTTCCTCGACCTCTTTATTGACTTCAAGGATTCTTTCCGGATTTGTTTTAATTGTTTTTCTTCCTTCATCCGTGAGTGTGGTGAGCATAACGTAGACTGCCATTTTTCTGTCTCCTTTATTGTTTAGCTTTTTTAGTTGATAATACCTACTGGGCTGGTTAGTGTCAAGTGAGCTTTTTATAACGTATGCGATGATGCAATAGTAATTATCATTTATAAAATTTTTAAACCTGACCTTATTCCATAATATTTTATATGTTTATATTTAATTCTATTTCAGGTTTCTTACCATTGCAGTTCTTCTTCTATAACGTATATTAAAGCAAAACCTTTACCTTTATAAGGTGTGTATAATTCAACTCTAAGTTTATATCTATCACCGTATTGCACGTCTTGTGGATTATATTCCTCCGTATCGATAGTTTCAGAGAAACTGCGCACAAATTTAGGTAAAGTAACAATATTGGCATTACTAATTGACCAATGGTCATCAGCCCACTCGTACCAAACATACCTGAA
>DUFE01000017.1 GCA_011170385.1 Dehalococcoidia bacterium
GTACATGTCCTTCTCGGGGACATACGCTTCGGGCTGGTAGTAATCGTAGTAACTGACGAAGTACTCCACAGCGTTATCGGGAAAGAACTCCTTGAACTCGGAATATAGCTGGGCGGCTAGCGTCTTGTTATGGCTGATTACCAGCGTCGGTTTCTGCTCACGGGCAATGACATTGGCGATGGTAAAGGTCTTGCCGCTGCCGGTAACGCCCAGAAGCGTCTGCCCCTCGTAGCCGTCGTTCAATCCCGCCGCCAGCCTGTCCACCGCCTGAGGCTGATCGCCGGTTAAGCCGAAACCGGATACTATCTTAAAATCGGGCATATTTATAGTATATAGCCTTAAGATGATAGTGACAATAAAAGGCAAAATATCTTCTTTATAATTCCTTGAAGGGTGGCGGGCGGTAATAAATGAAAAATTGGAGGAAGGGGTGGCTAGAAGAATTAAAAGCGCAAACTGCCGAAGGTTGGTGAGTGAGTGTGGAATGCAGCCTGACACGTGAAGTATGTTACCGGGGGTGGGCAGGGTTGGAAAAATTACCTAAAGTGGAGGAGTGGGGAAATTGTCACAAGCCGTGTATAATACCTGTATGGAAAAGCAAACCCTCCTAAAGGCATTGACCCGTGACGACATAGGCTCCCGACGTAAGATAGCCGAAGCCATAAAAGGCGAGCGGGTGACGGTCAACGGCGATATCGTTACCGTTTTCAACCACATGATAGACCTGAAAAAAGATAAAGTCCTGCTGGAAGGCAGGGCGGTGGTTTTCAAGCCGCAACGGTTCGTCTATCTGGCGCTCAACAAGCCGAAGGGTATGCTGTCAACGGTTCGGGATGAGCGCGGGCGGCGCACCGTTATCGACATGCTACCGGAGAAATATCGCAATATGCGGCTTTACCCGGTAGGACGGCTGGACAAAGACAGCACCGGGCTGATATTACTGACAAATGACGGCGACCTCGCCTACCGCCTCACCCACCCCGGTTTCGAGCATGAGAAGGAGTATCACCTTCGCATCGAGGTTGACTTAGACGGCGATGAAATAAAGCGGTTGGAGAACGGCATTGAGCTTGAGGATGGAAAGACGGCACCGGCAAAGGTCGAGAAGCTGGGTGGAGGCAAATACGGCATCACCATACACGAGGGCAAAAAACGCCAACTGCGGCGTATGTTCGCTGCGCTGGGGCACTCCGTTATCGAGCTGAAAAGGGTGCGGATGGGCAGTTTGAAACTGGGCAACCTTAAAGAGGGTGAGGTGAGGGAAGTAAGAAGAGATATTATATAGTGCGAATACACACAATATGTAGTATGTATAGATTTGACAAAAACGAAATGTTGTGGTATAAAAGCGTCTGAAATAGTAACAAAACCTAATCTAATATAGAATGGAGGCGGTGGTTTATCGGGTTATAGTAAACTAGTTGTAAAATCTATATAAACCAAGAAATCTCCTGAATAAAAAAGGAGGTTTTTTATTATAAATAAAGTATGAAACCCCTCATTGGCAGCAAGGGATCTCATATGCAGTCCTGTTGGGGACTAAATACTACAAATAATATTATAAAGAGTCTGTGAGAAAGTCAAGCGGGTATGGTCGGTTACCTCCCAACGGTACGAGTTTGATAAGAGTTCTTAATGTGGCAGATAGTAAAGAAGTAATAATTAGCGCTATAGATAATCACATCAATAAGAATGGCGGTAATTATAAAGGATGGTATGTTGGTGTAAGCAGTGACGCACGTTGTAGGCTTTTTAATGACCACAAGGTAAGCGAAGAAAATGGCGCTTGGATTTATAGAACGGCAAATTCCTCAGATACGGCAAGAGAAGTAGAAACTTTCTTTATCAATGTGCGTGGTACTGATGGGGGAACTGGTGGCGGGGATAAAACGTCTGATATGGTATATACCTATAAGAAAACGGCATATACTAAACCATAAATAAGAAAAGCTCCGTTTAAACGTAGTAATTGCTTCCCTCCTTTCTTAATAAGAAGGGAGGGAAGCTTATTTATAAAAATACCCCTCCCCTTATAAAAAAGGAAAGAGATATTATAACTGTAAAGCGCTAAATAAGCCTTAAAGCAAACCCACCAGCGTATGCTTTATATTCCTTATCTTCTGCAGTGCTTCCTGAACCTCATCCTCGGTCTTGTCCAGGTCTAAAAGAAGACGCTTGGTCGCCTTTAAGCCCGGCGCCTCGCTCGATTCGTGAATGTTGGAGAAGGTGGGCAGCATATCCCTCAAGCGCTTGCTGATATCGACGTAGGAAGTGGTAAGGCTGCGGTACTCCTGAAAAAGATACTCTGTTACGTTCATTTATTACCTCTTCAACTGACTTATGCGTATTGTTTTCCGGAGGCGAAACGCCGCCGGTTTGATAACGGCTGCCTATATATTAGCGAAAGTGCCCTGAAAAGTCTATATTGCTGCAATCGTGCTTTGCCCGACGACCTTAAATTATTTTTTAGCCTTTTTTGACGGAGGTAGGTGCCGCTTGCGGCTGTTTTTATCACTTGTTGCCAGCTTCGGCTCGCATTTTACCCAAATTGTCCATAATCCACGCCCCCCATTCGCCGATGCCTTCGCCAGTGATACCGCAGACCTCAAACAGCGCCGCTCTCTTGTTAAGCCCCTTAGCCACCCGGCTGAAGCTATCCATATCGAAGCTAACGTGGGGTATAAGGTCGGTCTTGTTGACGACTATGGCATCGGCGATGGTAAACAGCAGGGGATATTTGTGGGGCTTGTCTTCGCCCTCCGGGGTACTGGAAATCACCACCTTGAGGTGTTCGCCCAGCTCGAACTCGCCAGGACAGATGAGGTTACCCACGTTCTCGATGAAGACTATATCCAGCTCGTCGAGGGGCAGGTTCTGAAGCGCCGAGTTGACCATGCCGGCGTCCAGGTGGCAGCCGCCGTCGGTGTTTATCTGGATAGCAGTTACCCCGGCTTGTACCAGCTTTTCGGTGTCGAGGCTGGAGCTGACGTCCCCTTCGATGACAGCGATGCGGGCTTTATCCTCAAGCTCTTCCGCCGTTCTCAACATCAGCGTCGTCTTACCGGCACCGGGTGATGACATGACATTCACTGCTAGAATGCTCTTTTCGGCGAGCAGCCGGCGGTTCTGCTCCGCTATCTGGTTGTTTGCGTTAAGGATGTTTTTTAGTACTTTTACTTCCATTATTCCACCTCTATACTTTCTACGTAGAGTTCGTTGCCGGCGGTTACCTCTATCTCCATAGAGCCGCATTTATCGCATGACCAGAATATGTCCGTAGGGCTGAATACACTGCCGCACTTGCGGCATTTTGCCTGCTTGGGCATCTTGCGGAAATTAAGCTCCGCACCCTCTGCAGGTGTATCCTTGCTCATAAAGTCGAAGTAAAATTGGACGCAGGTATCGACCACGCCGGACATTTCACCAAGCACGACGTTTATCATCGTCACCCTGCCGGAGCCGGATTTGGCAGCTTCTTCCAGCACGATGTCGAGCATGCTTCTGGTAATAGCCATTTCATGCATAACTAGCAAATCCTCGGCAGTGGCTCGCCGACCAGCATATCGACGATGCGTGATGTACCCAGACCGGTTTTCATAACCACACGCCCCGGGTGCTCCTGGCACACCTCGCCGATTATAGCGGCGTCACGCCCGTATCTATTGCCTTTCATCTTCGCCACGATAGCTTCAGCGTCTTTTGCATCCGCGATAACTACCAACTTGCCCTCGTTGGCGACGTGCAGCGGGTCCAGCCCCAGCATCTCGCAGGCGCCGGCGACCTCCTCGCGGAC
>DUFE01000018.1 GCA_011170385.1 Dehalococcoidia bacterium
AGGCTGGTATTTAACGACCTTACTATGGTTTCGCCTAGGCTCTGGTTGATTACGGTCTCTAGAACAGGTCTCTCTGTTTTAAGTAGGTTTTCTCGAATCCTGTCAAAGATAACCACTGTATTATTGACGCTATAGCCGATGACCGCCAGTATGCCGGTGATAAAAATCAGGTTGATTTCCCATCCCAGGATGCCGCTGAGTATAGAGAATATTCCCAGTGCCACCAGCGTATCGTGTATCAGGGCGATGACGGCACAGGTACCATAGCGGAAGGGCTTGGGCATACGGCGGAAAGCCCAGGTGATGTAGAGAAGTATACCGACGGCGGCAATGGCTACGGCAATGGCAGCCGTTCTTGCCGTCTGGCGGGCTATCACCGGGTCTATACTCTCGAAGCCGAGTTCTTCGACTGTGCCGAGGTTTACCGTAAGATCTTCCTCCAGCTGTATCTTCTCCGGGGTGGTCAGCTCAGAGGTGCGGATTATAATATCACCCTCTCCTGTAATCTGGACGATGGCTTTACCATGCCCCAGATTGCCCAGCTCTTGTTTCACTTCGGCGACTGTTACTTCCTGCTCGAAGTCCAGCGTCAATAGCGAGCCGGAACTGAAATCGATGCCGGCTTTAAGCCCAAAGCCAGCCAGGGAGATGATGCCGATGAGAATCACCACCCCAGATATGAGAAAAAACCGAAACCGCTTGCCTATGATGTCATACATCTTTTCTCCCCAGCGAAGGGCTAAAGAAACTGGTTTTTTGGGCTATCTTTCTGCCGACAAAAAGGCGAAGGAGGGTTCGGGTAACCACGATTGCGGTGAACATGCTCACGGCGACACCAATAAATAGTGTCAGGGCAAAGCCTTTAACCGATGCGCCGCCCACGACGCTGGTACCCACCCAGTAAAGGATAATGCAGACGATAAATGTGGTTACATTGGAGTCCCTGATGGCGCTCCAGGCTCTCTTAAAACCGGCTTCTGTGGCGGCGCCGAGCGTCCGCCCTTTCTGCAGCTCCTCTTTCATACGTTCGAAAATAAGCACGTTGGCATCTACCGCCATGCCTATGGATAGAACAAAACCGCCGATACCTGCCAGGGTGAGGGTAACCGGTACCAGTTTGAACAGTGCCAGTATGATAGCCCCGTAGAAGACCAGAGCCAGAGAGGCGACTATGCCGGGTATGCGGTAGTATAAAACCATAAAGAGCATAACCAGGAATATGCCGATGATTCCGGCTATAACGCTCAACCTGACGAAGTCGGCTCCCAGCGTCGGCGATGTGTTCTGCTCGTAGATTATCTCCAGCGAAACCGGCAACCGTCCGGCATTAAGCTGGCTGGAAAGCTCAGTAGCCTCGTTTATGCTCAAGCCTTCTATCTGTCCGCTGTCGGTGATCACTGCATTGACCTTTGGGGCGATGGGGTACCCGTCGTCTCCCAATAGCGGCTCATCACCCTCATATATCGCCAGTCGCTCACCCAGCAGGCGGGTGGTAATCTGCTCTGAAAGCTGGCTGCCTTCCTCGTTCCATTCGAAGATAAGGAATATACCGCCATAATCGTCCCTGGCGACATAGGTATTTTCCTTGAAGTAGCTGGAGGTCAGTGCCTTTTCCTCGCCGTTTATTGTGCCGGTAGCCGGTATCCATGCCTCCATTTCCTCGTCATATTCGCGGAACTCAAGCAGGGCGGTGCGACCCAGGCGTTCCTTTTGGGTATCGGTGATGCTTTCGCCGGGTATCTCTACCACGATACGGTCTTCACCTAACGGTGTTACAGAGGGCTCGGTGACGCCGAGGGGATTGATGCGGTTCATAATAACCGCAATCACTCCCTCGATTACTTCCTTCTCCGTGCCCTCCTCTACTATGGAGAGGTCAGCTTTGTAGACCAGGCGTAACCCGCCCTGAAGGTCCAGCCCTAGCAATATGTCCTTGCCGCCCAGCAGTCCCTTGTCAATCGGGATCACAACCAGTATAGCCAGCACAAATACCAACAGTATTAGTATAACGACCGTCAGGTTCTTTCTATTCATAATCCGTCACTATTATTACCACCAGAGCCCGGTTTCTTACTGCCAAGCAACTTTTTTACATAAAGTATAGCCTCTTCTCTTGTGGCGATTTCCGCCGAAGCCTGCGCCTCGCGTACCGCCTCTAACAGCTCCCCGATTTTTTGCCCTTGGGTAAGATTAAAGGTATTCATTATATCATGACCGCTGATAATTTTGGGAGGGGCTGTTATATCCGCATGATTTTCGTGTTGTGTAATAATATACTCTACCAGGGCTGCATGCTGGTGCCAGTTGTTTATATCCAGGTTGGGACCCCTGGTAGCCAGGTGGTCGGCAAGGCTGAAGTAAAGGGTATCGATGGCTGCCTCTGTGGTATCGCGAAAGTAGCGGTAGATAGCCCTGCGCGAGGGCGGCTCGTTCTGGCAGGTCTGAATCGGGCGCAGGTGGTAACGCACCACCCCCGCTACCAGATTCGTCTCCCTGGTGCTGAATCGCAACCTCTCCAGTATATCGGTGGCTATGGCAGCACCCTTTTCGGCATGACCGAAAAAGCGTGTCTTACCCTGGTCGTCGATGGCTTTGGTCTGCGGTTTTGCTATATCGTGCAGTAGCGCTGCCAGCTTGAGTAGTGGACGGCGGGTACTTCCGCCACCGCCGACTTTACCGTTGAAATGTTTCTCTATATCTGCCGACCAGGGGACACAGTCCAAAATCCCCTTATCTGAGTACTCCCAGTTTCCATGCCTCAATACGAAATCGACAGCGTCCACCGCCTTAACGGAGTGATTGAAAACGTCCCACTGATGCTCTCTGGGCTGCTCGACGCCCCTGGTTTGAGCCAGCTCCGGTATCATCGTCATTAGCAGTCCCAGGTCGTCCAGATAGATAATAAAACGCCCGCTTTCGGTTGACGCCAGTAGCTTGAGCAATTCTTCCCTTACCCGCTCGCCGGCAACGCTGTTAATCAGGCAGCTGTGCTGCCGCATCAGGGTTTCGGTGTTAGGGTCGATAGTAAAGCCAAGTTCAGCTGCCAGACGCACTCCCCTCAAGAGACGCAGTGCGTCTGATTGAAAAACATCGTCTTCGATAGCTCTTATAACCCTGTGGCGTATATCATCCAGGCCGCTGAACGGATCTATGAGCCCGGTGTCAACTATGCCTTTATTAATAATACTGCCAAGCGGGGAAGCCATAGCATCTATGGTGAAATCACGCCGTCCGAGATCCTGCTCGATGCCTTCGGTTATGGCGGAGAGGTCTATCTGCCACAGGACTTTTTCCCGGGTTGTGTTCTTAATTATCACCCGGCTTACACGATTTACGTCGTCTAATATGATGTGTCTGCCATCGAGGGCTGCTGCCAGCACAGATGCTATCTTCGGGGCATCAGTAGAAATGGCGATATCGATATCGGCGGTATCCCTGTCCAGCAGGGCGTTGCGGATAAAACCGCCGACGATATAGCTCTGGATGCCGTGCTCGGTAAGGAAATCATTTATTCCGGTAAGCAGTGGCAACATTCCGGGCTTAATCGGTATCGCCGAACGTTTCTTACTCTCGGCTATCATCTAGGATTAAACTATACTCTAAAGGGATGTAATTATCAAGAAAGGCATTAACGGGCGAAGTTACCGATAGTGAGCTAAATGATAAGGCGATGCCGAGATAACAGCCAGGCTCTTCACCGTCTATCATATTGAAATAACAAGACACTAATCAATCCGGAGCTTCGGATTGACCTGTTGATATTCCGGTTGTTCCAGGCTGTTTCAGGGACCTTCTTTTGCCATTCCCTTAGCGATGCTCTTCAGCATAGAAAGGATGCCTATAACAGCCTGCTGTACTTCAATTGGCTCTTGGGCTAAAACCTTGGAAACATAAGGGTCTAACCTGCCGCCGCTGTAGCTTGCCCTTGACTCGGACACGGCATTGCTTTGGGGTGATAGGTAACCGGCAAGAGTGAATAGCTCGTCTTCTTCGAAACCCATCGGTTTGGCGATCTTGCGTAAAATACGTGCCGAGGGAAAGCGCTCGCCTCTCTCTATGCGGCCAAGGTGGGAAGGGGATACGCCTGCCAGGTTAGCCAATTCCTGCAATGTTAGCGGTATGGTAACCCTCTGTTGCCTTATTATTTCTCCTAGTCCATTTTTCACATTACTCATATAAATATTGTATTTAGCCAAATGGCAAAAGTCAATAGGGTATTGACGGATTATTTTTATTGACTGGAGTATTCTTAATAATCTGGTGTCTAATGAAGTGATGATTTAATTATTTATATAGCATAACCGGTTAGATAAAAAGATTTCTTAATATGACAAAAGGCATATAATGAGACAAAATTGGGAGAGTATTTACTTAAAAGACTTGACAAATGACAATAATAAGGTCTATATTAGACAAAAGTCATAACAGGGGGATGATTATGGCAAAGAACCTGATGGTACAGACGAAGGTCTTCTATCTTAGTTACCGGATTTATAGAAACCTTTCCGAGCTGGCGAAAGCGATGGATATATCGGTAAGTCAGGTTTACCGGGTGAGAGAGGGGAAACGGCATATCAACCAGAAGTTCATCGTCGGTGCGGTCAGGGCTTTTCCGGACTACAGGCTGGACGAGCTATTTTATCTTGCTCCTGAAAAAACGGATAGCGTCATTTCCAGGGCGAAGTAGCTATCTCCATGCCATAGCGGGTATCCTGGCGGTATTCAGATAATATCCAGTGGTTCGACATCTATTATCCAGCCCCTGGGTATGTATATCATGGACAGAAACAGGGCAGGATTGGTGCCGCGGAGCATGATCTGCCAGCGGTACCTGCCCCTTAAGCGTTGAATAAATGATGGTGATGGACCGAGGAGGCTGACATCGGCAATTCCCCGTGAATCCAGTTCGGTGGCCAGAATCTGTTTCATGCGTGCCGCTTCCTCTTGACAGGCAACGTTATTTGTATGGCTGAAGATGAGGCGGACTAGCTGTGAGAAAGGAGGATTATTGAGCTGGCGGCGGTAGGCGATTTCCTGGCGGTAAAAAGAGGTATAATCGTGCCCGACAGCTGCCTGGATGGCATAATGCTCCGGGCGGTAGCTCTGGATAATGACCCTGCCGCCTAAAGCCCCCCTCCCGGCTCTGCCAGCAACCTGGCAGAGTAGCTGGAATGTTCTTTCTCCGGCGCGGAAGTCGGGCAGATTCAAGCTGGTATCGGCGCTTACCACCCCGACCAGCGTAACCAACGGCAGGGCCAGCCCCTTGGCAACCATTTGAGTACCTATCAGTATATCAGCATCGTGGTTGCGAAACCTGTCCATAATCTCCCGATGGGAGTGCTTGCCTCTGGTGGCGTCGCTGTCCCAGCGCAGCAGCCTGGCTCCAGGGAAGGCGATAGCCGCCTCTTGTTCCAGCTTCTGAGTGCCGATGCCGAGAAATTTCATCCGCTTGCTGGAGCAATCTGGACAGAACTCGGGCACTCTCGTTCTATAGTTGCACTGGTGGCATATCAGAATGTTTTCCGCCGGGTGGTAGCTCAATGATACCTGGCAGCGTCGGCATTTCAGTACGAAACCGCAGCGGCGGCACTGTATAAAGGATGCCGCCCCCCGACGGTTCAGGAACAGAATCACCTGTTCCCCGTTATTGATGGCATGGTTTACTGACTGCTTCAGACAACGGCTGAAAATACTGCTGTTGCCGGCTTTAAGTTCCTCCTTCAGGTCGATCAGCGTAACCTCCGGTAGAGCCGAGCCATGGCGAGGGGTAAGTCTCTCCGGGAGATGCAACAACCGGTAGTCTGCTCTGTGGGCGTGATAGCAGATTTCGACATCGGGGGTGGCGCTGCCCAGTACAACCGTGGCTCCGGTAAGCTCGGCTAGCTTTATAGCGACGCTACGGGCATGGTAGCGGGGTGATATATCCTGCTTGTAGCTCCACTCGTGCTCCTCGTCGATGACGATCAAGCCGAGCTCCGCTTGCGGGGCGAAGATGGCGCTCCTTGCACCGATGACGACATCGAACCGCCCGTCCCTTATCTGGCGCCACTGGTCGAACTGCTCTCCGAGGGAGAGTTTGCTGTGAAGCACTGCCACCCTGCCGGGGAAGCGGACGGCGAAGCGATCTATGGTCTGTGGGGTGAGGGCGATCTCCGGCACCAGAACGATGCCACGCTTACCCAGCCTTACCGTCTCTGCCATGGCTTGCAGGTAGACCTCCGTCTTGCCGCTGCCGGTAACTCCGTGGAGCAGGAATACGGATGGCTTGTTATATGTCAGGCTCTCTCTGATTGATTTTATCGCCGATTTCTGTGCGGTGCTCAAGATGGGTAGTGGCGATGGGGAGATGTTGCTGGGTGATGGTGGCTGGCGCTTTACTTCAACTGACTGAATCTTAGCCAGGCCCTTCTTCGCCAGAGACCTTATGGTTTCCGAATTGAAGCCGATCTCTTTTCTGGCCAGTGATAGCGGCATCGGCTGCAATCGGTTTGCCAGGAAATCGAGAAGAGCCGCCTGTTTTACCGCCCTTTTCTTCAGGAGATTGACTGCTTCCTTTTTAGCCTCGCTGGCATCGATTGTTAAAGTAAGACATGACTCTTCTCTGGGCTTAATCCTGACCGGCTCCAACTCATAGCTCCTGACCGCCAGGTTCGACGCTACCAGTTGCGAGACGATGTTTTGAGCCTTCTTCTTACCCAGTATTTTTTCCAGCCTGCTGAGGGAAACCCTTCCACGTTCTTGTAGCAGATTCAAAATATTACCCTGTTCCACGGGCAGGGACGACGGGTCATATCCATCAGCGGCTGCTGAGGTTGAGATAAAAGTCAGCGTCTTGCGCTCGAATCCCGGTGGCAGCATCAGGGCTACAGCGTCGAAGATGGGGCACAGATAATGGTCGCTGATCCAGTGTGCCAGTTTGACATATGCGGGAGAAAGCAGCGGCTGCGGATCGATGACGCCGGTAATATCCTTGGTTTCTTCGACGGAAGGGTGGGGGTTGATTTCAAGCACTATGCCCTGGAGAATCTTATCGCCGAAGGGTATCCAGACCGCCTGTCCGATGCCGACGTTCAAGTTACCGGGGATAGAGTAGCTGAACGTCCGGCGTTGAGCTATCGGCGAATTGACACTGACTTCAGCATAGAGCAACGGCTAGCTCCCGATAGACGGCTCTAGTCTTCGTGGGGATTGGTATCTTCTTCGAGCTGGCTATCTTCCTGTGGCTGTATGTCTTCTTGTAACTCGGGCTCGGTGGATACCGGTTCCACCGCGTCCTTAGCAGTCGTACGTTTCTCTCTAGCCACTCGTCTCTCTTTGATACGAGCAGCCTTTCCGCTCAAGCCGCGTAAATAGTAGAGGCGGGCGCGGCGAACCTTGCCATGGCGTACAACCTCCACCTTAGCCACCAGTGGTGATAGTAGTGGGAAGGTGCGCTCGACACCAATGCCGTGAGAAATCCGCCTGACGGTGAAGCTGCCGCCATCGGCACCATGGCGGATCTTGATTACTATTCCCTGGAACACCTGGATGCGTTCCTTTTCCCCCTCCACGATTTTGGTACTTACCTTGACCGTGTCGCCAGGGGACAGTTCGGGGATATCGGGATTGGTTTTCGTTTCTACAAGTGGCGCTATATCCATCAATAAAACTCCTGGTTTATAAGTAAAACATTTTCCGAATATTTTATCAAGTTTTAAGGTGAGGTTCTAATCGGACAGTGAGCAATCTATTTTCTCAACCCCCTATCCTTTATTTATCTATTCCCGCCCTCCGCCCTTTAAGGAATAAATCCCTCACCCTCTGTCCTTCTCCCTTTATAAAGGAAGAGGGAGGTATCCGCCATTTCTCACAACCTTGATGGGGTGAGGTAAATTCGAAGAACTAACAGCATCTCATTTATTCCCACCCTTCCTCTCTGAATACTTTAACCCTTTCTTTCCCACCCAGCAGCCCTCGGCAGGCTTTTAATTCAATGTCGGAGGGGCTATCTATCTCTTTTATCTACTCTGCTGAGGTGTCTTTATCCGTTTCGGCTTGCTGTATTCGCTCTACCAGCTCTTTTTCTTCTCGGTTGAGGCTG
>DUFE01000019.1 GCA_011170385.1 Dehalococcoidia bacterium
ATCGTACTAATGGGGCATATCTCCATCGGCAGCGACTTGGCGCCCAGCCTGGCTTTCCGCCTGTCGACGGCAGCCGTCACGGACTGCGTCGAGCTGTCCATCAACCCCGAAAGCGGGCAGCTATTACAGACCAGACCTGTCTACGGAGGCAACGCCCTTGCTACCTTCGCCTGCGACTGCTTTCCCCAGATAGCCACCGTCAGAGCCAGAGCATACCCGCCGGCGGAAGCTGATAGCTCGAGGCAGGGAGAGGTAATTGCAATCAAAGCCGAACTAGAACCACCAGTAGCAAGGGTTGTGGAAAAGGTATCCCAGGCGGCGAAGGGAATCAGGCTCGAGGATGCTTCGGTGGTAGTTGCCGGCGGTCGGGGTATCGGCAGCGCCGAAGGCTTCAAGCAACTCGAAGAGCTGGCTGTATTGCTTAACGGGGCTATCGGCTCCACCAGACCACCCTGTGATAACGGTTGGATTTCCGGCTCATCACAGATAGGGCTGACGGGTAAAATCATCGCCCCAGAGCTCTATCTAGCGGTAGCCATATCCGGCTCCAGCCAGCACACCAGCGGCTGCTCCGGTTCCCGAAATATCGTTGCCATCAACAAGGATCCGGAGGCAAACATCTTCAAGGTAGCCCACTACGGCATAGTCGGCGACTGGAATAAGGTGCTGCCGGCTTTCACCGCCAGGATAAAAGAGCTTGCAGAGGGAGGACCTGAAACTACTTACCGATCATAACCTCGGTAGCCTTGACGATGGCATAGACCCTGTCGCCAACCTTGAGGTCAAGCTGGTCGGCGGAGCCTTTGGTGATGATGGCGGTTATATCATTATCGCCCACGCTGATGGTAACCTCCGCCAGAATAGCCCCACTCTTGATCTCTTTGACCACGCCGGGCAGCTTGTTACGAGCGCTGATCTCCATCTCCAACTACCTCATGCCTAAAATATACACAATCTCTAATTGACTATTTCTCTTCTTTTTCCGCCTGTTTTTCGGTGATTATTTTCTGCGATATATGCGCCGGCACTTCCTCGTAATGGCTGAATTCGATGGTATACCTGCCCCGCCCCTGAGTAATGGACTTCAGGTCTATGGCGTATCTCAGGACCTCCGCCAGCGGCACCCGGGCTTCGATGACATTGTTGTTGTTCTCCGGGTTCATACCCTGCACGCGGGCTCTCTTGGTGTTAAGGTCGCCGATGATATCACCGGTACACTCGCTCGGAACCGTCACCCTTACGTTCATTATCGGCTCCAGCAGAATGGGTTGCCCGTCGGATAGTCCCTTCTTGAATGCGCCCGCGCCGGCAATCTTAAAGCATATCTCCGAAGAGTCCACCGGGTGGAAACTGCCGTCGTAGACCGTTGCCTTGACACCGATAACCGGATAGCCCGCCAGGACCCCTTCTTTGGCTGCCTCGATGACGCCCTTCTCAACCGCCGGTATGTAATTCTTAGGTATGGCGCCACCTACTATGCGGTTGTCGAACTCGTTTTCACTATCATGTGCCAGCACCTCTAGCTCCAGCAGAACGTGCCCGTACTGCCCATGGCCACCGGACTGTTTTTTGTGCTTGTATTCCGCTTTCGATGGTTGAGTTATGGTCTCTCTATAAGGTACTTTCGGTGTTTTAAGGTCTACACCGACGCCGAACTTTCGCTGTATTTTTTCGGCGGCAACCTCAAGCTGCGTATCTCCCATCCCGGACAGTATCATCTCACCGGTATCGCTATCCCGGCTCACCCGAATCGTTAAATCTTCTTCAGCAAGACGCGCCAAGGACGATCCCAGCTTGTCCAGGTCTGCCTTGGTCCTGGGGTGCACAGCCACCCTGAATATCGGCTCCGGGAAGGTAGCCGGCTCCAACTTCAGTGGCTTGTTCTGGCTGCTTAAAGTATCGCCGGTGTTGGTTATGCTCAACTTGGCGACCGCCCCGATATCTCCCGCCCCGACCTTATCCACAGGTTCCTGTGTCTTTCCTCTGACGGTGAATAGCTGCCCGATGCGCTCGTTTTCGCCCTGGGTGGCATTCCATACCTGCGAGTTGCTTTCGATAGCCCCCGAAAAAACACGGAAGTAGGTCAGCTTGCCGACATAAGGGTCAGCGCTGGTCTTAAATACCAGTGCTGCCAGCGGAGCTTTGGTGTTCACCCCTATTTCCTCGCTACCTTCAATGGCTAACTCTCTTTGTGCCGGCGACGGCATACAGTCCTTTATCATATCAAGTAGCTGTTTGATGCCGATATTCATCAGTGCCGATCCGGTAAGTACCGGCACTATCTTGCCGCTCTTTACCGCCTGCTGCAGCCCACTGCTCAGCTCATCGGCTGTCAGCTCCTCACCGCCCAGGTATTTCTCTATCAGGGCATCATCTACCTCGGCTATGGTCTCTATCATCTTCTCCCTGAAGGTATTTACCTGCTCCTGGAGAGAAGGCGGTATCTCTTTCTCCTCGGACTTGTCGCCGAGGTAGCACTTTTGCGAAAGCAGGTCGACCACGCCCCCGAAGTCCTTCTGAGCACCGACAGGTATCTGTAACGGCAAACATCTTGTACCGAATTTGGATTGAATTTGCTCCACCGTCCTGTAGAAGTTGGCATTTTCTCTATCCATTTTGTTAACGAAAAACATTCGAGCCAGACCAGCTTCCTCAGTATACTCCCAAGCCTGCTCGGTGCCGACCTCTACACCTGCTGCTGCCGATACCACCATCACGGTGCCTTCGCACACCCTGATTGCCGCCCTGACCTCACCGGTGAAATCGGAATAGCCGGGTGTATCAATGAGGTTTATCTTGGTATCCTGCCACTGGCACGGTAGCGTAGTTAGGTTGATACTTATCTTTCGCTTTACCTCGTCCGGGTCATAATCCGAGGTGGTACCGCCGGCATCGACCTTTCCTAGCCGAGAGATTGCCCCGGCGACGAAAAGGATTGCCTCCGATAATGAAGTCTTACCGGCTCCACCGTGCGATAGTAAGACGATGTTGCGGATACTCTCTGGCTGGAATTGTTTCATCTAATCACCTGCGTTTCTTATTTGACCTATTATAATGAATAGTCGGCAAAGCCTCAAGTGAAATCGTTTCGATCACTGGTACTTGGCTTTGAAATGCAGAGCCTGCCTACTCGCTGTTCCAGGCTTCATCACCGATGAGCGAGACGAAGCGGCAGCCACCCAGGTTTTCTACCTTGTTCTTATACCTTCCCCTGGTAATCTTGTACAGGTCCTGCTCGTAACGCTGCCCCACAGGTATTACCATCCGCCCGCTGATTTTAAGCTGAGACAGGAGGCTGTTCGGAACTCTGGGCGCCCCAGCGGTAACCATTATGGCATCGTAGGGGGCTTCATGCTGCCAGCCGACGGTTGGCTCGGCAAGTCTCACACAGATATTCTCATAGCCCAGGCTGTCCAGTGTGGTTCTCGCCGCTTCAGCAAGTTCCGGCAGCCGTTCTACGGTAATCACCATCTTCGCCAGCTCCGCCAGAATCGCCGTCTGGTAGCCGCTGCCGGTGCCCACCTCCAGCACCTTTTCTTTGCCGGACAGCTCCAGCTCCGAGGTCATTATCGCCACGATATAAGGCTGGGATATCGTCTGTCCCATACCGATAGGCAGCGGACGATCCTCATAAGCCAGGTGCTTCTCCTCCAGCGGTACGAATAGCTCCCTCGGCACACGAGACATAGCCTCCAGCACCCGCTCGTCTTCTATCTTGG
>DUFE01000002.1 GCA_011170385.1 Dehalococcoidia bacterium
ATACGGCTGGGAACCAGATAATCTCGGGCTCCTTCGGGCGTACTTTTTATCAGTATCGGCGTTTCGATATCAATGAAACCCCTTGCATCCAGGAAATCGCGCATATACTTGATCACCCGGTGTCGCAGAAGCAGGTTGTTCTTCATACGATTGCGCCTGAAATCAAGATAACGGTATTTAAGGCGAAGGTTCTCGTCGACATCAATGTCCTCGTTTATATAGAACGGCGGTGTTTTCGATGTGTTAAGTATTTCTATGCTATCGGCAATAATCTCTACTTCACCGGTAGCCAGTTTGGGATTCTCCGTGCCTTTTGGACGCGCCGATACCTCACCGCTGGTAAGTATTACGAACTCGTTTCGAAGCTGATCGGCTTTTTTGTGGCAGCTTTTCGACTTCTCCGGGTTGAAGACCACCTGAACCACGCCCTCTCTGTCACGCAAGTCAATAAATATCAGACCGCCGTGGTCCCGGCGGCGGTCTACCCAGCCGGCAAGGGTTATCCTGTTGCCGATATTATCTCTGTTTATTTCACCGCAATTATGGCTCTTTAGCAATACAATCTCCCACGTTCTACTATCAGAAAACAAGACTGATTATAGCCTACACTACCCTATTCTTCAAATTGGGACGGCGACCTGCCAGGGCGCTGGCGGTTATGTCGATTTTACCTCATAGGAGCCGAGCATAAAGTCCAGATCTTCCTGTAGTGAAGCGACCCTGTCCTGCGGAAAGAGCTCTTCGTTTACATCTAGCATCAGCTTGGTTTCGCCTCTTGCTGAGCCGACTATATACCCTCTGATGCATTCTTTATTCGGCTCGCCCGGTACCTTAAATGCCATCGTCCCCCGTGAGATGAACGATGATGAATCATCAGGCAGGGAATAGGTTCCCATCTTGGATTCGGACACGGTAGCTCCCTGCTTGACGATGAGATCTTTAAGCTCGTCGAGCAGCAGCTCCGGTTTTATGTTCTTGTATATCTTCTTAATCTGCATCACAACCTCCGTTGTTTCGGGTTTTTAGTGCTTGACGATATCAACAGCTATACCTTATACTATCAATCTATTTATTGTGCAATACCTTTGCCTGTAACCACAGCAACCATATTCTTACACATCGTTATTGCTTGCAAATACCACCCAGATTATAACAAATATAAGAAGTATTATGAAGATTGCTATCAGCGGTAAGGGTGGGGTTGGTAAGACATTGCTGACGTCATTTCTTGCCCATACGTTTGCCAAAGACGGGTATTCGGTTATTGCCATAGACGCCGACCCCGACGCGAACCTAGCGACAACCCTCGGCTTCCTCGCTGCCGATAGAGTAACACCTCTTTCCGAGATGAAGGAGCTTATCGCTGAACGAACAGAAACCGAGCAGAGCAAATCCGGGCTATATTTCAAGATAAATCCCAGGGTTGACGATATACCGGAAAAATACTCCTTAAAGCATGATGGCATCAGGTTGCTGGTCATGGGGCCGGTTAAAAAGGGCGGTACCGGCTGCTACTGCCCGGAAAATGCCTTTCTTGCGGCGCTGCTATCACATCTGCTTATCACCAGGGGGGAGGTGGTTATTCTGGATATGGCAGCCGGTATAGAGCACCTGGGAAGGGGTACGGCAAAGGCGGTGGATAAGCTTATCATCGTTGTCGAGCCGGGCAGAGTCAGTATAGAGACAGCTTACCGTATAAAGAAACTGGCTAAAGACATCGGTATTGAAACCCTTGCTGTAGTTGGTAATAAAATACACAATAGTGCGGAGAAGAATTTTATAAAGTCGGAAATGGAGGGCTTCGACTTTCTCGGCTTCATCCCCTATGATCCGGCACTGACCCAGGCAGAAATTAACAAGCTCCCACTGCTCGAAGCCAGTCAAAGTATCGCATCAGCGGTCAGGGAAATCTATAACCATCTTGCACCGGCAAGCGGAACATAATTTGATAGCATGTTAAACTATACCTAGAAAATTCAATAATGGTTAAACGAACATTGATATAATCTGTAAAAATCAAAAATACAGGAAGGAGACAGTATAGATGGCCAATTTCGATATCACCTCTCTGGACCCAACCAAGCTAAAGGATTGGCAGATTGCCGAGGAAGCCGAAAAACACATGAAACCCGTCGTGCAACTGGCGGAGGAGTGGGGTATTAAGAAGGAAGAACTCCTGCCATACGGGCACCATCTTGGTAAGGTGGATTTTGCCGCTATCGTCGATCGACTTCAGTACAGACCAAGCGCTAAATATATAGATGTCACCGCCATAACCCCTACTCCGCTGGGAGAAGGCAAGAGCACCACCACGATGGGGCTTGTCCCCGGCCTGGCTAAGAGGGGCAAAAACGTATCAGGCGCCATCCGCCAGCCATCGGGGGGGCCTACTTTCAATATCAAAGGCAGTGCTGCCGGCGGCGGGCTTTCGCAATGCATTCCACTGACGCCGTTCTCGCTGGGACTTACCGGTGATATAGACAATGTTACCAATGCTCATAACCTGGCTATGGTGGCATTGACATCGCGGATGCAGCATGAGTTCATCAACAACGACGAGTTTCTGGCTAAAAGGAATCTTAAGCGGCTGGACATAGACCCACGAAACGTGGAGATGAAGTGGATCATGGATTTCTGTGCCCAGGCATTGAGGGATATAGTCATTGGTATCGGCGGTAAGATGGACGGCTTCATGATGCGCTCCGGTTTCGCCATATCGGTAAGTTCAGAGGTTATGGCTATCCTTTCTGTCTTTACCAGCCTCAAAGACTTACGCGAAAGGATGTCTAAAATAGTCGTTGCCTATGATAAGCAGGGCAATCCGATAACCACCAGAGACCTGGAAGTGGATGGCGCTATGACCGCCTGGATGAGGAACGCAATCAACCCGACACTGGCCTGCACGGTGGAGTACCAGCCGTGCATGGTGCACGCAGGACCTTTCGCGAACATCGCAGTCGGACAG
>DUFE01000020.1 GCA_011170385.1 Dehalococcoidia bacterium
CAGCGCTTGACCGAGCCGGTGGCTGTCTCCACCACCGGGCTTTCGTCGGGGAAACCCAGCGCCAGCAGTATGGCGATTTCATACCTGTCCGGTATATTCAATGCCTGTCGCAGCTTCTTCCGCTTAAAACCGGTTATTACACAGCTACCCAGCCCCTGCTCCTGAGCCACCAGCACCATATTCTCCACCGCCAGCGCTGCGTCGTAATCGGCGTTTCTCCTGCCGGCAGCCAGCCCCTCCGCCATGCCTGTGTTTATCAGGGTAACGATATACGCCGTGGGCCGCCGCTCAGCAGACCAGCATTTTTCAGGTCTAGGAACTCCAGCCCATACCGACACCGTATCCAGCACCCAGGGTAACAGCCCTTTATTATCGACTACGACGTATTCGCATAACTGGCTATTCTTAGCACTCGGTGCCAGCCGTGCAGCATTTACACACCTCTCAAGGGTGGTATAAAGGACCGTGGTATCCTTGAACCTTCTTACCGAGCGCCGCTTGGTTATCACCTCATAGACTTCCATTATATCGTCTCCTTTCCCTGGTGAGATATAATCCTATCAAGCTTCCGCGTCATCGCCTGCCAGTGAGTCCCTCGCCAGTATATCCTGTTACAGGCGGGACATTCCATATATTGTTGCTGCGTTTTGAAAACGTAGGGTGGCACCCGCCCCCCGACCTGACCCTTACTCCTCTCAACCAGCGGCTGGTTACACTCCAGGCACAGGGAAAATGGCTTGAAATGGATATCCAGCTTCAATGCCGTTATCACCTGCTTTACCTGTTGTTCGGGCGTTTCGTAAGCGATAAGGATAGCCCTGATCCGACCGCTGGTTACCAACCGCCTTTTTATAATATGGGTATCTCTGGTCAATACAATCCTGTCTTCGGCAAGTGCGGTGGCAATCATACTGGAATCATCCTCGCCATTGAAAAACAGGCTATCGTAGCCCATCATCCGCAGCCATTTAGCCAGCTTGCCCACATTATGGTCGACTATAAACCGGATTGCGCCTATCTGCCTCACCCCCTCCAAACCTACAGGTCCACCTGTCTCCCTTCATAAGCCAGGGTAATTGAGTTTCCCAGCTCTTTAGCCACGCCAGACAGCTCGGATTCGATCTCCGCCTCCAGTTCCGGGTTCATATGGACGGTTAACACATCCGGAAGGTAGCCCTTTACTTCCCGGAAGCCTAGCAGCTCCTCCTTAAGCAGACCCGGCGTCAGGTGGCATTTTTCTATACCGAACTGCCGGTATCTGTTCGGGGCGGTAACCTCGATGACTATCAACTGCGGTGATACGAACCGCCACAGGTGAGCCAGCCCGGGTCCGGTATCGCCTGTATAGAAGATCGACCTGCCGTCCGACGATGTAACCCGATAGCCGACGGCGGGTACGGAGTGAACCACCGGCAGCGGTAATACACCGTAGCCTTCGATCTGTATCTCTTTATACGGCTCTATGGTATGGAAGCGGATGGTCTCTTTACCTTTAGGGCTCTCCATAAACCTGTTATACAGCTCACCGTTAAGCAGGCAGCCTGCCAGGGCATCGCCTACCGAGGGTATGGAATAGACATCAATGGCAGCCTGACTCAGGAAAAGGTTCATAGCGATAAGCGGAATGTCCCTTATGTGGTCATAGTGACAGTGGGTCAGCAGAACCGCCTTCAGCCGCAGTTGCTGCTCTAAGGTCAGGCTTGAAGTAAGCCCGCCTGCATCCAGCGCCAGCACATCGTCAATAAGCAGGCTGACCAGCCTGCTGTCCCGCGATTCGGTGTTGTGCGCCCCGAGAAAGCCTATCTTCATCGGCTTAAATCCGTCCTTTAAGCCCGCCCTTAATTCTGTATGGCAAATGGGTTAAAACTGGTCTGGTAGTCATAGGTATCGATGCCCTCTTTTTTCTTGAGCCAGTTGACGGCGGTATAGGTTAACGGAGTAGCCAGCACCTCGATGCCTGTCTTTGCCAGCCAGTGGTAGATAATCAAAACCGGTGCGAAGGCAGCGGTTCCGGCGAACGCGATAATTATAAATATAGCCGAATCCAGCCCCTGGCCGACCAACGTCGATCCGATGGTTCTCGCCCACAGCTGGCGTCCCTTCGTCCGTATCTTCATCTTTGCCATAATGAAGGAGTTAGCGAATTCGCCAACTAGGTAACCGGCAAAGGAAGCCGCCAGCAGCCTGGGTGTATAGCCGAGGATGGTCTCATATGCTGTCTGGTTTTCCCAGAATGAAGCTGCTGGCAGCAACTGTCCCACCCAGGCGAAGAATACGAAGACCAGGTTGCAGGCGAAGCCCAGCCAGATGACCCGCCGCGCCCAGCGGAAGCCGTAGACCTCGGTGAGGATATCGCCAAATATATAGCTTATCGGGAAGACGATTACAGCCGCCGGCAAAGAGATGGTGCCTATGCTTATCAACTTAACGGCAATGGTATTAGCAGTGATAAGACAGGTGACAAAGATAGCAGCGATAACCACAAAACGATAAGAGACATTCATAATCAAAGCCCCTGCTGGTTAAAAGTCATCACTAAATGACACGGATGCGACGGAGAAAAAGCAACAAACCGATAATAACAGCCAGCATTATAATGAAGACATAAAGCAGGGCATACTCCGAATCCATAAAGGGGAGCGAGATATTCATGCCGTAAACACTGGCAACGACGGTAACCGGCAACATGATGGTGGCAATAATAGTAAGCATCCTGACGACCTCGTTGGTGCGGTTGGTCGCCAGTGAGTCGTAGGTATCGTTCAAGCCCTCGATTATTTCCTTATATTCGTCCAGGCCATCCCATATCTTGTCCAGGTGGTCGATCATATCGCCAAAGTAGACGGCAAGGTCGGTATCGATAAAGCGACGTACTTTAGGCTCAAGACCGCCGATAACCGCCCTCATCGGCCAGATAATGCGGCGAAAAGCGATGACATCCCGCCGCAATCTAGATATCTCCCTTATAGTGCCGCTCCTGCGGGTGGCGAATATCCTCTCTTCAACCTCCTCGATGCCGTTGCCGACCTTGTCCAGTATCGGCAGGCAGTAGTCGACCAGCCTGTCGAGAATACGGTACAGTAGATAGCCAGAGCCCTTACCGAGATACTCCTGTCGCGACTCCTCATCAATCTGGCACTCCTTAAATAACTTCACTAGCGGTTTGAGCTCGCCCTTATGCAGCGTAATCAGATAATCCGGTCCGATGAAAACGGCTACCTGGCTTGATAGGAGAACCCTCTCGTCCTTGCGATAGCGGGGAAGGTGAAAGACCAGGAACAGGTATTCCTTGTATTCATCTATCTTGGGACGCTGCTTCCGGCTCAAGGTGTCGTCCAGATCAAGGGGGTGGAAGGGATAGTGCTGCGCCAGATACGCTGTCTCATTCTCCGTCGGCGGCTCAATATCTATCCACGTCAGACCACCCCAGGTCAGCGACTCCATATTCAGCTTTTTTTCTTTTTTTACCTTCGGATCTGCCATGACATAAATCCCCTCACCTTAAAAGCAGCGGCTTATTCTACCACATACTTTACCATATAGCACCCAGCTTGATATACTGTAGGTAGTATTTTACTCCAACCGGGTGTTAAAAATGAAGCCCCCCTTAAGGCATAGAATCATACTCCGGATAAAGAAGGCACTGGGTATGCAAATATTCCTGTGCGATAGCTGTAAGTGGAACTGGCGCACCGCCTGCCACTACCCCGAGCGC
>DUFE01000021.1 GCA_011170385.1 Dehalococcoidia bacterium
CAGGGTCTTGAACCTCCTTAGGGCTTCTTTTGCCTGCGCCTTGCAATCGCGGCGGGGTGAGCCCAGCGTCAGCAGCAGCTCGACGACTTCATAGTCGTGAAAGCCGTCCAACCCCGCGTACAGAAACCTCTCCCGTAGCCTCTTGCGGTGCCCTTCTTTAGTTTCATCGGCAGGCATTGTCTATTTCACCTGACAGATAAGACATCGCGCACAATTCTAGCACCGGGAAGCACCACAAGGCTAGCCCCCTTACTCCCGTTTTATCCCGTCCTCGCCGATTAAACCGGCAAGCCGCCGGTGGAGTTCGGGGCAGTATTCAACACGCAAACCGTTCATCTTAAGCCTGAAGACTTTCTTACCGTTATCTATCACCAGGCTGACTTCGTCTTCACCGGGGAAGTTTCGAAGAATAGCGACAATTTCGTGCAGACCGGCTATATCGCCTCTCTTATCACCGGTCTGTTCCAGTTTGATAACCAGCCGATGGGCTTCGGGTGCTGCCTTCTCGACTTCCGCAGCAACCAATCTTTCTCTTTCGGGCACTCTTTCCGGTTCCTTCCTCTTTTTTTTCGTAGCCGGCGACGCTTCAGGCAATGGTAGAGCAATAATCCCTTCGCCACCGGTTTCGCCCGTCTGGTAATGGCGTGCATGCTCACAAACAACCTGCACCCGGTCGCCCCTCAGCCTCACCTTGCCGTCTACCAGCAGAATATTCCCTTCCTTCCACAGCTCCCTGGTAGCGGCATATACCCGCGACCAGGCCATAACCTCTATCTGGCCATCCAGGTCTTCCAGCACGACGCTGGCAGACTGCTGACCATCCCTGGTGATCAGGCCGTGCACCGATGCCACCATACCGGCGACACTGACCGTCTGGTTTTCCATTTCGGCATCCACCTGCCCACAGAGCGTGGTGTTATCCGCCGCCGCCTGTCTGACGAACGGGCTGAAGGGGTGCTCCGAGAGATATACCCCCAGTAGCTCCTTCTCCCAACCCAGTATCTCCTTCCTGGAGACTTCGGCGGACTCCATATCGAGGCTGGTCATGGGGACATCGACAGCCTCTCCCCACAGGTCAAACATCGTCGTTTGTCCCGTCTCCTTAAGTTTCTGTTGCCGCTGCGATAGCGATAAAACAAGTCCGATGTTAGCCAGTAAGGTACCCCGCTCGCCTAGCGAGTCCAGGGCGCCGGCTTTGATAAGGCTTTCTATCACCCGCCTGTTGATACCACTTAAATCTGCGCGGCGGCACAGATCTTCGATAGACTTGTACTCGCCTTCCCTATCGCGCTCGGTGATTACCGGCTCCATCGCACCGGCACCTACATTCTTAACCGCCGCCAGCCCAAAACGGATGGCATACGTACCATCGCTTTGCCTCTCCACGATGAAGCTGGCCTGAGAGCGGTTGATATCGGGCGGCAAAACCTTAATGCCCAGTCGGCGGCAGTCGGCGACGGCGGTGGCTATTTTTTCCGTATGGTCGGCACATGCAATCATCAGCGCCGCCAGATACTCCACCGGGTAGTTCGCCTTAAGATAGGCGGTACGGTAGGCGATGAGGGCATAGCTTACGGCGTGAGCCTTGTTAAAGGCATAGCCGGCAAAGGGCTCTATCAACTTGAATACCTCGTCGGCAATATCAGCAGAGAACCCGTTTTTCCTGGCGCCGCTTATGAAGTTACGCTTCTCCTTCTTCATGACATCAGCGATCTTCTTACCCATCGCCTTGCGGAAGATGTCCGCCTGTCCCAGGCTATAGCCTGCAAAGGTGCGCACGATGAACAGCACCTGCTCCTGGTAGACGATAACCCCGTAGGTCTCTTTAAGGATTTCCGACAGGGCGGGGTGGGGATACTGGATCGGCTCCAGCCCGTGCTTGGCTTTGATAAAGCGGGGTATCTGCTCCATCGGTCCCGGGCGGTAGAGCGCGACCATAGCAGCTATATCGCTGAAAGTGGATGGCTTGAGCTCCTTGATGTATCGTCGCATGCCGCTGCCTTCCAGCTGGAAGACGCCGGTGGTTTCGCCCTGGGATAGCAGCTCGAAGGTTTTAGCATCGCCCAGCGGGATGTTATGAAGATCGATGTCAACACCGTGGATTTCGCTTATAATTTCCCTGGCTTTGCCAAGAATAGTCAGGTTAGCCAGACCTAGGAAGTCCATCTGTAGCAACCCGATGTGGGCGATATCCTCCATGGCAAACTGGGTCATAACCAGCTCGTGGTTGCTGCTGCGGCTTAAACGCTGCAAGGGGGTATGCATGGTAAGTGGTTCGCTGGATATGACAACCCCGGCGGCATGAGTACTGGCGTGACGGGCAACCCCCTCCACACCACGGGCGGAATCCACCAGGTTCTTGACTACGGCATCGCTATGATATATATCTCTCAATTCCCGGTTCTCTTCCAGCGCCCGGTCCAGGGTCATGCCCGGTGCGAACGGCACCAGACGGGCGACGCGGTCGACATCGCCATAGGGCATCCCCAGCGCCCGCCCGGCGTCCCGTATCGCCGCCCGAGCACCCAGCGTACCGAAGGTGATAATCTGGGCGACATGGTCCTGCCCATACTTCTGCGACACATAGCCGATAACCTCGTCACGGCGGTAGTCTTCGAAGTCCAGGTCTATATCAGGCATCTCCCGCCGCTCCATGTTGAGGAAGCGCTCGAAGACGAGCCCGTTCTCGATAGGGTCTATTTCAGTAATACCCAGGCAGTGAAGGACTATGCTGGAGGCGGCGCTGCCACGGACATTAAAGAGTATATTGTTCTGCTTGGCGTAAGAAATAATATCCCAGACGACCAGAAAATAGTTAGCGAACTCGGTTTTCTCAATTACTTCAAGCTCGTAAGCAAGCTGTTTGGTTATCTCTTGAGTGGGTTGAGGATAGAACTCCGGTAGCCCTTTATAGCAAATGTCCGCCAGATACTGGTCAGCCGACCTGCCCCCGGGTATCCCTATTTCCGGCAGGTGGAGACGCCCGAACTCCAGCTCCAGGTCGCATATCTCTGCAATCTTTTCCGTGTTTTCCAGAGCCTGGGGGATATCGCTGAAAAGCTCCGCCATCTCCTGCGGGCTTTTAAGGTAAAAGCCATCGTCAGCCATTTTCTTTCTCTTATCATCCAGTATGGATGAATTAGTGCCGATGCACATCAATAAATCCTGGGCTTTGGCATCCTCCCGGTTAATATAGTGGACATCATTGGTCGCCACCAGGGGGATATCCAGCTCTTCGCTCATAGGAATAAGGACCTTGTTTACTTGCTCCAGTTCGGGGATTGGGTGACGCTGTATCTCAAGGTAAAAATCACCGAAGGTCTGCTTGTACCACAGAGCTGCCTGCTTCGCTTCTTCATAACGCCCTTCCAGCACCAGGCGCGGCACCTCGCCGGCGATACAGGATGTAAGGGCGACCAGCCCCTGATGGTGCTGCTCCAGAATCTCTTTATCCATCCTCGGCTTGTAGTAAAAGCCCTCCAGGTGTGCCTTGGTAATCAGCTGGATAAGATTGTGATAGCCGATCTGGTCTTTCGCCAGCAGGACGATGTGGTAGCTGCTCTTATCGGCGGCGGTGCGGCTAAAACGGCTGCCTAGGGCGATATAAGCCTCGCAGCCGATGATGGGTTTTATGCCCGCTTCTTTTGCGGCGGAGTAAAACTGTATGGCACCGTGTAGCACGCCGTGGTCGGTTATGGCCAAGGTGCCCATGCCCAGTTCCTTAGCCCTGGCAACCAGCTGGGGAATACGGCACATACCATCGAGCAGGCTGTATTCGGTATGAACATGGAGATGGGTGAACATAGCACCTCTACCGGAAGAAATCAACAGAGATTATAGCACAACCAGCCACTTTAAGCCCCCCGTTTTTATAGCTAACCGGACAAAACCGGTGCATAACTTTGTTATTTTTATGTCCCCTAAGCAAAATTATGCTTTCTATGCCTAAAAGTGTAAAATCAGAACCGCAATGGAAAGAGTAAGAAGCACCCTTGTCACCGCCACCCGGTGGCTGTTCATACTCTGCCTGCCGGCGTTGATACTTTCCGCCGTCATAGGCATCGCTCTCAACAGCAAGTGGTTATACGAATACGGCTTCGAAAAATACGACGTCGGGCAGACCACCGGGCTGGAGGACAGCGAACTGGAAAAGGTCCCCGATGTATTTATAAACTACTTCAACTCGGATGAGGAATATATAGACCTTATCGTAGTTAAAAACGGCGAATCCCTTGTCCTCTTCAATGAACGGGAGATAGCCCATATCAAAGACGTTAAGGGATTAATCCGGCTGGACTATCGGATTTTATTGGCTACCGGTAGCTATGTGCTGCTCTACGCCGTCATAAGCCTCTGCTGGTTGTCAGAGGAATGCCGCCGTCAACTGGCAAAGGCAACGGTTATAGGCAGTGGTATTACCCTTGGCTTGATCGGGGCACTGGGGCTATCGGCGGCGCTTGATTTCGACAGTTTCTTCCGGCAGTTCCACCTCATCTCCTTTTCCAATGATCTGTGGCTGCTCGACCCATCCAGAGACTATCTGATAATGCTCTTCCCCCAGGGCTTCTGGTACGACACTACCATCTTCGCAACCCTGGCGATGGTGGGGTTGGTGATAATAATCGGCGGGGTGGCCGGTGGTTATCTGCTATACCGCCGGAGGCAGGGTATACTGTAAAGAACACGGTCCCAGCTATTACCGGCCAGGTTACCCAATCGTATCATCTTGAGGTACAGGTGGATATGCTCCATCTCCTGTTGTGAATAATGCTTTTCTAGTTCATCCATAGCTTCGGCTTCCGGCTGCCCATCGTTCTCCGCCCAGAGCCGGGCATAGAGAATAGCCGGCAATTCACGTGGAGGGCAATCGCCGAATTCTCCCGACAATAGCTGTTCCAGTTCAACCCGGCTGATACCGTGCTTAAGAGCCTCTGCGCTGTGAGCATGTGCGCAGTATCGGCAGTCGTTCACCGCAGTTACCGCCAGCATAAGGCGCTCCCGAAAAGCCGGTGAAACCACCCCCGAACGCATTGCCTCTCTTATTCGGCGCCAGTTTCCTAACAAACCGAATGTCTCTTTTAAGAACTGCCCGGGGCTGCGGAAGGTTCTTTTTCTGAAGGGCACTTTTATTCATCCGATGCAAGGTATTCAGTCTATATAGTCAATATAGTCTTCATAATAAAGCCGTTGCTGCGGCAACGCCATTTAAGACACCAGCCGCACCGGCAATAGTTCAGTATAATATGCAAATCCCAAAACAGCTTGACTATAAACCCAGCAGAGTCTTGATTTCGGAGATGTGCTCCTGTTCATCCTGGATAATATGCCGTATCGAATGCTCTATCTGGAAGTATTCGTATTTGAGCTCGTCTTTCATCGCCCTTGCTTTATCCAGTATCTTCAGATAGAAATCGACGGCTTCCTTTTCATCGGCCAGGTTGGTTTCCAGAATCCCCTTCACGTCTTTAGCCGGGTGCGCCTGTGCCATACTCATAGAAGGTACCCCACCCAAGTAAGCACCGATAAGCTCGCGGAGAAGCTCGGCATGCTTTCTTTCGTCGTCGGCTATCTCCTTGAGCCTCTCGATTATCGGCTCTGAATCAAGCCCATCAACTAACTCGGCATGGGACAGATATTGAATCATCGCCTGGTGCTCCATCTCCAGAGCCTGGTTCAACATTTTGGTCAGTTCTTCTTTTGCCATAACCGTTCACCTCCTTTTCTCAATTCTACCCGAAGAGTTCACTGCCTGCAATAGCATCTAAAGGAATAAATCTGGCTATTTTTACCAAAAACCAGAGTCAAGGATGTTTAAATGGTATATAATCAGGCGGTACTATAGATTAGAATCGAGAGGTGGTGAGGCGGGAATGGAGATAATATCGAAATGCCCCGTTTGCAAGGGAAGCGGCAAGGTTCCCAGAGAGCTACCATTCGGCGCCAACCCGAAGGCGCCGACCACACGTGCCGACAAGGCAGGCATAAAAGCCTGCCCCAACTGCCAGGGGAGCGGCAGTATCGGCATAAAGAAATAGACTAGTATTTATAGTGAGACTCCGTCCGGTTCCACAGATAGACGTATTTCTTCTCCGGAGACATAAACAACCACCGGAGCTGGAACAGGAGCTTGCTTATAAAGTTAGCCATTTTCCTTTCTCCTTTCACACTGTCAATAGTTATAACGCATTTCGGCACAAAAGGTTAGGTCGGCGCTTAATCAAAGAAAAAGCCTTTGACTGGGTAATAGCCAGAGGATATACTAAAGTAATACCGACCGCGGAGAAGACGTTATGAAAGCAGGGCAACTGGCTGACAGGCTAACCTTATGGATTGCAGAGAAGGTGAAGTCCGCCGGCTTAAAGGGAGCGGTGTTCGGCATGAGCGGCGGCGTAGATTCATCGGTGGTGGCTGCTTTAAGCCGCCGCGCCTGCGGCGAAGATACGCTGGGGCTGCTGATGCCCTGCCACAGCGACCCGCAGGACGAGCAACACGCCCTCGCCGTAGCCGAAAAGTTCTCCATCCGGACGAAGAAGATTGCCCTCGACGCCGTGTATGATATGCTCTTGAAGTCCTTTAATGTCGAAGGGGACACTGACGACGAACGGCTGGCAAGGGCTAACCTAAAAGCTAGGTTGAGGATGCTCACCATTTATTTCCACGCCAATCGACTGCGTTACCTGGTAACCGGATCCGGCAACAAAAGCGAGCTTACCGTGGGCTACTTCACCAAATACGGCGACGGTGGGGTGGACATTCTGCCACTTGGTAACCTGGTCAAGACACAGGTGAGAGAGCTGGCTGCATTTCTAGGCGTCCCGCAGGAAATCATAGACAAACCTCCATCTGCCGGGCTGTGGCGCGGACAAACCGACGAAGAAGACCTCGGCTGCAGTTACGAAGAACTGGACAGGCTGCTTACCGGCGGCAAAGCATCAGGTGACATCAAAGCGAAGATAGAGAAGCTGGTAGCCGCCAACCGCCACAAGCTTAACCCGCCGCCGATACCGGACTTTTAATATTACCTCCCTCCGATTCTCGTTGACACTGCCATTTAGCCAAAGTATAATTTACCTGTTTCAGCCGAAGTGGCGGAATGGCAGACGCGCTACGTTCAGGGCGTAGTGTCCGTAAGGGCGTGAGAGTTCAAATCTCTCCTTCGGCACCACATAGGCGCTTGTAGCTCAGTTGGATAGAGCGCAGCCCTGCGGAGGCTGAGGCCGTGGGTTCGAGCCCCGCCAAGCGCGCCATCGAGGGCGGTTAGCTCAGCTGGTTAGAGCACCTGCTTTACACGCAGGGGGTCAGAGGTTCAAGTCCTCTACCGCCCATTTCCTGCCTAAATTGACACCATAACTGGACATTTCCCATTTTCAGAACCTGCCACACCGCTGTTTCAGATGAAAATTAA
>DUFE01000022.1 GCA_011170385.1 Dehalococcoidia bacterium
AGAACCGGGTTTACCTTTTCCAGATTCAAACCGCCGTCAGTCAGAATGGCATCTTCAGCGTAGTGGACGGCGACAACCTCCCCCATCAGTAGCCTGTGGTCGCTGAATTTTATATCATCCACCAGCTTGCATTCGAAGGCGGCATAGGCATCCGCCAGAACAGGTGCTTTTGTCTTTATCGGGCTATCCCTTTTGATTCCGAAGGCTTTGAACTTGTCTATCTGGCTGCCCTTGCTGCCACCGAGCGCCGCTACCAGTTCAGTGCTGGTACCGGGCATAAAGTTTAGCCCGAACTCCCCGCTTTTGGCGGCAAGCTTATAGGTAAAGTGCCCCTCCGATACGGCGACGCAGTACAGCGGCGGCTTCTTGGAAATAGCCATATGCCATGCGGCAGCCATAGCGTTATCTCTGCCTCCGGCGCTGGCAGTCACCACGACGGCTATCTTGGGATAGTGCTGGTAGAAAGCCCCAACTTCCTCACCAACTATCTTCTTCATTCTTACCTCCCATAATATCTTTTATCTGCTCAACTCCAGCCGAGCGCCTTCTCCACCTTTGATATATCAGCCGGAAGCCGGAGAAATGGCTTGGCGTTCTTAACGGCAATATCGGCATCTTTCAATCCGGTGCCGGTGATGACGCAAACCACCATCTTACCACTTAAATCCATGCCTTTTGCAGAAACCTTCAGCAGACCGGCAACAGAAGCCGCCGAAGCCGGCTCGCCGAAGACACCTTCCTGAACCGCCAGTAGCTTCTGCGCTGCCAGTATCTCTTCATCACTAACCATATCTATAATGCCGCCGGATTGGTCGCGTGCGGCAACCGCCTTCTGCCAGCTAGCCGGGTTACCGATGCGTATGGCAGTGGCAACCGTCTCTGGCTTTTCCACAACGCAATCCCTTACGATGGGTGCTGCGCCCTCTGCCTGAAAGCCCATCATCTTCGGCTTATGTTTCGCCCTGCCAATGCTATAATACTCGACAAAGCCCCTCCAGTAAGCGGTGATGTTGCCGGCGTTACCAACCGGAAGAAACAGATAGTCTGGTGGATCGCCCAGCTCGTCGATTATTTCGAAGGATGCCGTCTTCTGCCCCTCTATACGGTTGGGATTGAGCGAGTTGACCAGTGTTACCGGGTGCTGCTGCGTCATTTGCCGCACCATAGTCAGCGCCTGGTCGAAGTTACCATCTATGGTTACTATCTTCGCCCCGTGGGCGATAGCCTGCGCCAGCTTACCCGGGGCAATCTTGCCACCCGGTATGATTATTATCGCCTCTAGCCCCATATAGGCGGCATAGGCTGCCGCCGAGGCGCTTGTGTTGCCGGTAGAGGCACATATAACCGCCTGGCTGCCGTCTTCCACCGCCTTGGCGATGGCGACCACCATTCCGCGGTCTTTAAACGAGCCGGTTGGGTTACATCCTTCCAGCTTGAAGTACAGCCCGCCGCATCCGACCTGCTTCTCGATGTGCCTTGACCGCACCAGCGGGGTATCTCCCTCTCCCAGCGAGAACATGGGGGTTTTTTCCGTAACCGGTAGCAGCTCTTTATACCTTCCCAGTACTCTTACCTTCATTTCTTCCGTCTATTCCTCAACCCGTATGGAGTTGTTTACCTCTTTGACCACCTCCAGCTCCTCAAGCTGCGCCAGCGCCTGTTGCACCGCCTTCTCCTTGGCGGGGTGGGTCATTATAACTATTTCCGCCGTCTTTGATAGTTCGTCGGCTTCCTTCTGGATTGCCGAGGCAATGCTTATATCATTATCTCCCAGCACCCCGGCGATTTCCGCCAGAACGCCGGCTCTATCGGCTATATTCATCCGTATATAGAATCTGGTTTCTATCTCCGACATCGGCTTGATTTTCTTGCCTGCTTTAGGTTCCCAGGCAGCCACACAGCCGACGCCGGACGTAATCTCTCGTGCCGCCGAAACTACATCGGCGATTACAGCGCTGCTGGTGGGCAATGGCCCTGCTCCCTTGCCGATGAATGTCACCTTTCCGACAAGATCTCCCTCAACCATCACCGCATTATAGACCCCATCCACCTTTGCCAGAAAGTAGTTCTGCGGGATAAACACCGGGTGGACGCGCACCTCAACTGAAGAATCATACTGCTTGGCGATAGCCAATAGCTTGATAGCGAAGCCTAGCTCACTGGCATAGCGAAAATCGCGGCTGGTCAGCTTTGAAATGCCCTCGCAGTAGACATCGTCCGGCTTTATCTGACTCTGAAAAGCCAGCGATGCCAGTATCGCTATCTTATAGGCGGCGTCTATGCCCTCTATATCGTTTTTAGGATCTGTTTCGGCATAACCCAGCTTCTGCGCCTGCTTAAGAGCCGAAATAAAGTCCGTACCCTCGCGCGACATACTGGTAAGGATATAATTGGTGGTGCCATTTATTATGGCGGAGATACCCTTTACTTCATTAGCCAGCAGGTCGCGCTGAAATGGCGCAATCAGTGGTATGCCGCCACCGACGGCGGCTTCGTAGTGCAAGCCGGCGCCGTTACGCCTCGCCAGAGCTATAAGATCTACCCCGTGCTTGGCAATTACCTCCTTGTTGGCGGTAACCACGTGCTTACCCGCCGAAAGAGCCCTTCTCTGGTAAGCCAGAGCCGGGTTCTCGTTACCGATAAGCTCTATAACTATATCCATATCCGGAGTGGCAAAGAACTCGTCTTCGTCGGTTGTGAAAAGCTGCCGCCCTATTTCATCTAGCTGCGGCTTCGATAGGTCCGGTTCTATTACCTTTATCTTGCGTAGTATAACCGGGCAGCCAGCCTGCTCTGCCAGCAGCCTTTTTCGCTCCAGCATAACTCCAGCCACCTGCCCGCCGATTACCCCCAACCCCATCAAGCCAACACCGATACCTTTATTATCCATCATCGAGCACCCCATTCCGGTTTATTCGCCGGTGACTTTCCTTATGGCAAAATCTTTCATCTCGTCATCCAGATAGCTTATTATAACGTTATTCGGGTCTTCGTAAAGCGCCATTAGCCATTCGATCGTATCATCATCCACCAGTATCGCTCTATTTTCATCAGAGATGTCCATTATTTCGCTTTCCACAACCTCGAACAGCCAGTAACCGCCAGTGGTAGATTTCTCTTCGTCCCTGATTGCCCCACTGACTACATCAAGCTCAACTTCCGTGTCAAAGGGATACCCGTCGAAAGCCAGCGTCATATCGCCTTTGGCTATCCAGCCTATTTCAGCCCTGTTTCCCTCCGTCCCGTACTGCGAATACTCCTCAGCTAGATCATTAAAATCTTCTCCGTCCTCTATCTTAGATAGTACCATCTGCGCCTCTTCTTCGCTGGAGAGCAGCATCGCTTGAACATTTACCTCAAGCCGCTCCTCATTTCTCTCCAGCACCCTGATAAGCCAGTAGCCAACGCCCTTGGTCTTTTCTTCGTCATACACCGGCTGGCTCAATACGCCGACCTGGCTTTCGAATATATGGTTTTCCAGCACGGTTTTACCGAGCAGTTCATCCAGCACTCCATCTGGTATCCAGCCGAGATCTCCGCCCGCTTCTTTTGTAGTTCTTTCCAGCGACAGCTCGCTGGCAACCTCGGTAAAGCTCTCTCCTGCTTCCAGCCTGTAGCCGGCTTCAGCTGCCTGCGCCTCGCTTTCCAGTAGCATCACCATAACATGGCGGTGTTCGACGCTAACCGGCAACCTGGCATCGAAATACTCCTCTTTAAGCTTCCCCACGAGCATGCTCGCTCTGATTGCATCCCTTGTTGCCTGGTTATCATCATATCCATAGAAATCAATCATGTCTTTTATCTCATCATCGCCAATGGTAAAGCCCAGCTCTTCCGCCTTTTGCATGACCAACTCGCTTTGCTCTATCGTCTCCAGGGCAAAATCCAGGTAATACCTCGCCAGATTGATGTTTTCGCCAAACTGAAAATTGAGGCTATCTATGAAATATTGCATATCAAACTCGGTACCATTAACCTCGACCACCTTTTCTTTAAGCGGTTTAACCTCCGATGGATACCACTGGCAGTAAAACCCTCCGATCACCAATCCCACCACGGCTGCTATAACCGCTATTCCCAGTGCAAGGATTATCCGCTGTCTTCGTTTCTGCCTCTGCCATTGTGAAAGCTGCCGTCTGGTTATCTTCCGCTTGGGCTTGACTACACTTTTCTTCGCCAAATCATTTCCCGACTCCCCTTCCGAAATAACGATAAGCGTTATATGCTATGAGAGTTCTCCCTTTCCTTTTCCGATGTTACGGTTATTATATGTTTTTATTCGGTTCCAATGCAATAAACATCGCACTGCAACACCACCGATATTATATAGCATGATGGCTTTGGGAGGCTCTTGCTGCTATAATCTACTGGCACCTCTTGAATCTATTATGAAAGCAGTAATACTTGTGGGCGGTCTCGGCACCAGATTGAGGCCGCTGACGCTAAATACGCCGAAGGCGATGATGCCGGTGCTGAATAAGCCATTCCTGGAGTACGTCATCCGCCGTCTCGCCCGCCATAAGGTCACGGATATAGTGCTAGCGATAAGTCACCTGGCACAGCCTATCGAAGACCACTTCGGTAACGGCAACCGTTTTGGCGTTAGGCTGGAATATACCGCCGAAGAGACGGCGCTGGGAACCGCAGGTGCGGTGAAGAATGCCGAGGAATATCTGGAGGGCGAAGCCTGTCTGGTACTCAACGGGGATATCTTCACCGACCTAGACCTGACCGCTATGATGGACTTCCATCGCCGCAGCCGGGCGCTGGCAACCATTGCCCTAACGCCGGTAGAAGACCCCACCATCTACGGGCTGGTGGAAACCGATGACTACGGCAGAATTACCCGCTTCCTGGAAAAGCCTCGCTGGGAAGACGTTACCACCAACATGATAAACGCCGGTACCTATATGCTGGAATCACAGGTTCTGTCCTATATCCCGCCGCAGACCAACTTTAGCTTCGAGCGCCAGGTCTTCCCCTATCTGCTGGAGCGGAGCGAGCCGATATACGCCTTCCCCTCCCTGTGCTACTGGATGGACATCGGTACTCCAGAGAAATACCGCCGTCTCAATTTTGACCTGCTAGAAGGCAGAAGCAACCAGTACCAACCTGATACAACCACCAATATATCTATCGGTGAATATAGCGAATGCCATCCGACGGCTATAGTTACGGCGCCGGTGGTTATAGGCGATAGCTGCTCCATCGGTAAAAACACCCGCCTTACCGGGCCACTGGTTATTGGCAACGGCAGCAATATCACCAATAGTAGCGTGGTCGAAAACTCCATTATCTGGCAAAACGTTTCTGTAGAAGAAGACACCAATGTCAGGCAATCCATCATCGCCAACGGCTGCATCATAGGAGCCGGCAGCCTCATAACGGATTCGATAGTTCCGGATAACGTTACCGTAGCCACAGGCTACAGGATGATAAACTGCAGCGATATTCAACCCGGTGCTTCCATCGGCTGACTACCTGGTATAGTCAATTCCTCCATATATGAGGTCTACCCATAGCCTGTGCTATAATATTGTCAAGGCGAAAACAATTATGCTCAAGCGACTGGAAAAAATAGAGAAACGCTATAACGAGCTGGAAAAGCAGATATCCAGCCCCGAAATAGCCTCCGATCCGAAGCAGCTGGCATCACTGGCGCAGGAGAGAGCTGGCCTGGAAGACATCGTATCCGGATACCGTCGGTACAAGGACTCGGTAAAGACATTGGGTAAAACCAGAGCCATGCTTACCGAAGAGACGGATGAGGCTATGAAGTCTCTGGTCGTCCAGGAGATTGAAAGCCTGGAATCGCAGATTGAAAGCCAACTTGAAGAGTTAAAGCTGGTGTTGCTGCCCAAGGACGCCAATGATGAACGCGATATTATAATGGAGATAAGAGCCGGTACCGGCGGCGAGGAAGCCGGCTTGTTCGCTGCCGACCTGTTCCGCATGTATAGTCGATACGTTCAGAACAGAAACTGGATGATAGACGTAATAGACGTTAACGAGACCCCAATCGGTGGTATCAGGGAGATAATCTTCGAGGTCAGGGGCAGGGGCGCTTTCAGCCGCCTTAAGTATGAGAGGGGCGTTCACCGCGTGCAGCGAGTACCGACAACCGAGTCTTCGGGTAGAATCCACACCTCAACGGCGACCGTTGCCGTCCTGCCCGAAGCCAAAGAGATTGAGGTTGATATCAATCCCAGCGATTTAAGGATAGACATCTTCCACAGCGGCGGCGCCGGTGGTCAGAACGTAAACAAAGTCGCCACCGCGGTGCGCATAACGCACCTGCCAACCGGCATCGTTACCGTCTGCCAGGACGAGCGCTCACAGCATCGTAACAAGACCAAGGCTATGTCCGTACTGCGAGCCCGCCTTTTTGAAATCGAGAGGACCAGGCAGGAGGGCGAAATGACCGAGCAGCGCCGCTCTCAGGTGGGAAGCGGCGAAAGAGCCGAGAAGATACGAACCTATAATTACCCCCAGGATAGAATTACCGATCACCGCGTCGGTCTGACGCTGCGCAACCTTCCCCGTATTATGGAAGGTGACCTCGACGAGATCATCGACGCCGTGGCTACCCAAGAGCAGGCAAAACAGCTAGAGACGCAGGCGGTATGACGATAAAAGAAACCCTTGGCTGCGCCCGCAGGCTCCTCGGTACCGGCGGCATAGAAGACGCCTCTTTCGAAGGTGAGCTGTTATTACGGCAAGCCCTCGGATTGAACCGCGCCCATCTTTACTCAAATCTGGAGGATGGAATCGATTCAGAACAGGAATCCTCTTTCTGGGATCTGGTCAACCGCCGCCTCAACGGCGAGCCTTCGGCATATATCATCGGGCATCGCGAGTTCTACGGGCTGGACTTTTTTATAAATGCCGATGTCCTCATCCCCAGGCCAGAAACCGAGTTACTTGTGGAAAAAGCGCTAGCTCTGGCTGGCAACTATAAAACACCTGTCATCGCCGATATCGGTTCCGGCAGCGGTGCCATAGCCATCAGCCTGGCG
>DUFE01000023.1 GCA_011170385.1 Dehalococcoidia bacterium
AATAATACTGTTGTCATATTCGACCGCATACGCGAAAACCTGCTCCGCAGCTCCGGCACCAGCTTCGAAACCATAGTCAATAGCAGCCTGGCGGAATCCCTCACCCGCTCACTCAATACCAGCCTGACGACCATAATCGTGGTGCTGGCTCTATTTCTCTTTGTCGGCTCGACGATTCAGAACTTCTCGGCAGTACTGCTTATCGGTATCATCGCTGGCACCTTCAGCTCCTTATTCATCTCCCCTTCGCTGCTGGTTGTCTGGGAGAAAGGCGAATGGAGGCGGTTCATACAGTGGCTGCCGAGTGCAAAGCCCAAGGATGGATAAGGAGCAATGTTCTCCACTAAAAGCGGCGCCTCCAGACTGGCACTACTCGTCATAATTGGGCTGGTAGCTGCCAAGATTACGGTAACCGCCATAACCGGAAGCGTCAGCATCCTTGCCCAGTTGATGGATAGCCTGCTAGACCTTATTGCCGTAACCATCACCTTCTTTGCCATCAATATAGCTACTAAACCAGCGGACAAGGAGCACCCGTTCGGCCACGGTAAGGTGGAAAACATCTCTGCGGTGGTACAGGCGGTGCTGATATTCACCGCCGCCGGTATCGTAATATATTCAGCCATCGACCGCATAGTTTCCGGGGCTACTATAGAGATGACCGAAGCCGGGATAGGGATGATGGCTATTTCCGTCATCGTAAGCATATTGCTTTCACGACACCTGTTCCGCGTTGCAAAAAAGACTGATTCGCCTGCGCTGGAGGCTATCGCCCATAACATCGCTGCCGATGTCTACTCAGCCGCCGGAGTGCTGGTGGGGCTGGTGATCTTACGCCTCACAGGGTTTGACATCATCGATCCGGTTCTAGCCCTTGCCGTCTCTGTAATCATTATATGGTCAGCGTGCAAGGTGATGCGGAAATCCTTCGGCGGACTGATGGACGTCAGTCTACCCGAAGACGAAGAAAATACCATCAGGTCTATTATTACGAGCTACGGCGAAAAGGTTAAGGGCTTTGACAACCTGCGCACCAGGAAGGCAGGCAGCCAGCGCCATATCAGTTTCAACCTGACAATGAGCAGCGATACCAGTCTCAAGGAAGTCCACGCTATATGCTACCGTATAGAGCAGGATATCAAAGCCGGGTTGCCCAACTCCACGGTTACCATTCACGTAGAGCCGGCAGACAGGGAAAGCAGTTAAACCACCCCCTGGATGCCCGACACTATAAACCAGGCACCGAACCCGGCGAGCACCAGACTGCTGGCGATAAACACCCACTCCTGCAACCTCTGCCCCCAAAGCGCATGACTCTTATAGACAAGCACCGAGACGAATGAAAGCCAGATCAAATCGCACAGCCAGTGTACGATTATAAAGGCGGTTAACCCACCAGCGCCAAAATCGGCAACCTTCATTATAAGCATACTGCCTATCGTCGCCCACCATAGCAGGAAAAAGGGATTCAAACCGCTGGTGAGAATGCCGGCGGTAAAAGCGCTGTATGGCAGGTCTTTGCCCTCTCTGACCACCTGGGTGCGGGCGCGGAACATACCGATTCCCAGCCAGATTACCATACCACCGCCCAGTATGCTTAATACAAGCTGGACGCTGCTATTTTCAAAGAAGCGGGCGAAACCGAAGTAGATCAGCAGTATCAGCGGAACCTCGATAACGGCATGCCCCAGAGAAATCCAGACGCCGGTCCAGGGAGACCGGTAGCTCTTCGCCAGCGTCACGGCGAACATAGGGCCCGGCATCATCACGCCGGTAAAGGAGATAGCGACCACACTTAACAGAACCGGTATCATAAAAAATTACCAAGATAGGGCACCTGTTCCCGATATTATATCACCTATTACTCTCATTTCTCCTACAGCCCACTTGAGTCCGCCCACCCGATAAACTATACTATCTGATACAAACGTATGATATAAGCGGAGAGAAAAGATTGCCTCTGGAATTAAGCAAGGTCGCCGCACAGCTGGAAGGTATGGCTGTCCGCCTCAAAGCCGGTATCGAGCAAAGGCGGCAGCATCTGGAGCAGGCGTTCGGAATAATAAATATTAAAGCCATCGACCCCGAAGGGCTTAAAAGAAAGATTGCCCGCAGCAAGACCACCTGGCTGGTAGCCGACATCGTCGAAGAGCCCAACAGACACTATCAGCCCCCGCCACCCCCCGAAGATTTCACGATCATAGCCACCGACGGCTCGCACATAGATGTCAACCGCCACCAATCCACACGTTACTACCTGATAAACATAGGTAGCGTAATGCTCTCCTACGGCAGCAACCCAGACGCCAAAATCGAAAGCCACCCCCGTCTCTATTTTGAAGAGGAAGATCTGGTCCTTTCGCCGCCGGAAGGTGGCGGTCGCGAGCAGCCGATAGAGGGAGCTCTGCTGGGCATCAAGCGCGGTATCAAGGAATGCCGCCACCTGGCTGATATTGCCGGTGAGCTGCCAGCTGGGTCTTCGGCGCTGGCGCTTCTCGACGGGTCGCTGATAATCTGGGGATTGTCAAGCAAGGACTATCCGGAGTTTGTTGTCGATGAGCTATTGATAAAAGGGTTCCTCTGCCACCTCGAGGATATCAAGAAACTTAACAAATATAGACCCCTCGCTCTTGCCAGCTACATCAGCTTCCCTCGCTCGACAGACGTCGTCAATACGCTGCGGGTGGCTATTTGCCCCTACGATTCCCCAGATTGCGACCGTTACTGCAGTAACCTCCCCCCGGGTAAGCGGGAATGCGACGCCGTCGCCGGCGTCCGTGACCGTGATCTGTTTTTCAACATCTTAAACGACGGCGAGAGGTCGTCTCTATTTATCAACCAGTCTTCGATAGTCAGGAACTACTACAGCGACCAGCGTATCTATTTTTTCTATATCAGGGTGGGTGATGAGATAGCCCGAATCGAGATACCGCAGTGGGTGGCGATGGATGAAAAGCTCCTTGGTCTGGCGCATTCTCTGATCCTGGACCAGTGCCAGCGAGGGCATGGTTATCCAGTAGCTTTAAGCGAAGCCCACGAGCAGGCGGTACTGACCGCTGCCGACCGCAATAATTTTCAACAGCTAGTAGAGCTGTTGCTCGCCGAAGAACACATACCCGTTACATCATCGGTTAAGAGCTTGAGCAAGCGAACGAGGTGGGTTTAGCCTTGACAGCTGGCGAGCTTAAGTTTAGCATAACCGCAACATTAGATAGCAGCGAGCGTTATATAACCTGCATTCAGGATGATAAATGGTTGATATTGGAAAGGGATTTACATCCAGTATAGCCGTTGAGGCCGTTGAGCTGGTGATCGGCATCGTCAGCGGTAGAAAGCAGAAACCTTGGTCTGAACTGATAGGGAAAGAAAAACAAGAAGGGGTTCATGGCTGCCTTGGGTATGCTGGTGCTAGCGGGAATCGTCACAATGGTACTGGTTGCATGATGTATCGATAACGCCCCGTTCAAGGAGGTAACAATGTCGGATAACAATCGCCGTGTCGTCGCCAGAAGAATGAGGCGTACCGGCAGGATTATCGGCATGATTGCCGCCGGTTTCTTTCTTGTCTTCATCATAGGAGAAGCCATCGGTGAAACCTTTTCCGAAGGCGAAGGGATTATAGAAACGGAAGGAATCTTAATAGGCACCATCTCAGCAGTAGCGCTGATCGCTTGCTTTGTATCCTGGTGGCGTGCGCGACTCGGCGGCATACTGCTGGTGCTGGTCTCCATGGCTCTCGGCATCCATATAGGCATCTACGCCGGGCACAACCACTTCCTTGCCTGGCTGATGGTCGGCTTCCCTTATCTCGTCGCCGGCGGGCTGATACTGACCTCGCTCTGGATAGAGAGAAAAGAGGTTTTGTCAAGGGGGCAATAAAAATGGGCAGCAAAGGAAGAAAAAACGTAAAGAAACCCAAGAAACCGAAGGACAAAAAGAAATAGAAAAAGGCGAGCCAAAGAGAAGTAAAGCCCCTATAATATAAATAGGAAGGTTTGCATAGGTGCGGTCATTACCAAATAGAAAGGGGAATTTGAAGGGCGAAGCCACTCATTAAAATCATCCCCCCTCTCCTTGTAAGGAGAGGGGGGATAAAGGGGAAGAGGTTGCTATGTTAAAGAGACGGGGCTGGAATATCTTTCGTTGCTCTTCCCCATTTAGCTTTTTCTTCCCACCCAGCCCTCCCTCGGCAGGCTATTTTTTAATATCGGTGGATTCACCGCCATGTAAGGAAGGTATATAGTATGACGAGGTTAATAAATTGAGCACAGAAGCGCCGCAGAGAGCTGGTGAAATCATCGCCACCAGTACCACTGACTTTACCGCCCAGTGCTACGAGCTCTACCAGCTACCACCCCTGGGTAGCCCGGTCAAGAACGGAGACGCCGAACTAGAGATATATGCCATCGTCTATAACGCCACTACCAGCAGCATCGAGCCGGGGCGTCACCCCATCGCCCGCGGAAAAGACGAAACCAGCGAAGAGGCAATCTACCACTCCAACCCTCAACTGGAAAAGCTGCTCCGTAGCGAGTTCAGCGCCCTGGTGGTGGGGCACAAGGCAGGCGACAAAGTCCACCATTACCTGCCGCCGAAACCGGCGCGCATTCACAGCTTCGTTCACCTGTGCTCGCCACAGGAAATTAGAGATTTCAGCCAGTCTCTCGGCTTCCTCGATATCATAATCAACAGCCAGCTACCGATACCACGTGACGAGCTTATCGCCGCCTGCCTGCGCCAGATTAGCCGAGCCTATGAAGATGCCGATAGCTTTCTCGTTCTAGTAGGCAAGCGTCTGGCTGCCCTGTTAAGCGATAACTTCAGCCAGCTATCGGCGATCCTTGAAAGGATAAAGCAATGAACCAGGATAATAAAGAGCCGAAGCTGGGTATAATCGTTGCCGGCTCGCTGAACAAGGGTATAGAGGTCAAGCTGGACGGCTCGGCTTCGGTAGAGGACGTAGCCGTAGGCCGCTACGTTGCCATAGAGGGCAGAAGACATCGCTTCCTGGGTATGTTGACCGATGTAAGCCTGGGGGTTACCGACCCCCACCTCACCCTCACCCCACCGGACACCAACGACCCATTCATCACCGAGGTGCTGTCCGGTACCAGCGCTTACGGCACGCTTCACATCACACCTTATCTTATCATCGGCGGCGGCGCCAGCATCATCGAAGGTCCGCAACCGGTCAAGACCGTCCCCAGCCACTTCTCGCCGGTATACCTGGCTTCGGATAACGATATAGAGCTTGTGTTCGGCAAGGAAGATAAAGACAGGTTCTGGATAGGCAACCCGCTGGATATGGAGACCAAGCTGTGCCTCAACCTGCCGGAACTGGTCAAACGGAGCAACGGCATCTTCGGCAAGAGCGGCACCGGCAAGACTTTCCTCACACGGATGCTGCTCATCGGCATACTGCAGAAGAGCCAGGCGGTCAACCTGATCTTTGATATGCACAATGAATACGGCTGGGAGGGCACAAGTGAAGGTAGTAAGCGCAAGGTAAAAGCCTTAAAGCAGCTCTTTCAATCAAAGGTGGCGGTTTTCACACTGGATGAGGAAAACTCCAGGCACCGCAGGGTCAGCACAGACTTCACGGTAAAGATAGGTTTCGACGAAATCACCGCCGAGGACATATCCATACTGCGTGTCACCCTTAACCTGACCGACCTGGCAGTTGAAGCCGCCTACCAGCTGCAGAGGCGGCTCGGCAGAAGCTGGTTGCGGCAGACGCTGGAGCTTTCTGATGAAGATATAGAAGATAAGCTAGAGGGGCTGAACATCCACACCAGCTCCCTGCAAAGCCTGAAGCGGGGGCTAAACACCATAAGCCGTCTGCCCTTTATGCAGCCCCATGTCGATACTCCTGCCGTCAACGAGCTTATAAGCTACCTTGACCGCGGGATAAACGTTGTCCTGGAGTTTGGCAGGTATAAAGACATCACCGCCTATATACTGGTAGCCAACCTCCTTACACGACGTATTTACGACCGCTACCGCGACCTCACTGAAAAGGCTATGGCTGAAAATACACAACCGCCAATTCCCCTCGTGATAACCATCGAGGAAGCCCACAAGTTCCTCAACCCGGAGATAGCGTCGCAGACCATCTTCGGTACCATCGCCCGCGAGATGCGCAAGTACAATGTTACTCTGCTGGTTATCGACCAGCGTCCCAGCGGTATTGATAGTGAGGTTATGTCGCAAATAGGCACCAAGATAACCTGCCTGCTGGACAACGAGCGGGATATAGACAGCGTTCTTTCTGGCGTCTTCGGCAAGGGCGAGCTGAAATCGGTTTTAGCCAAGCTGGCTACCAAACAGCAAGCGCTCATCTTTGGTCATGCCGTGCCGATGCCGGTAGCCTTCCAGCCCCGCGAATACGGCTCCGCTGAATCGTACAGATCCTTTACTGACGATGCCGGCAGCGCAGAGCAGGCGGCAAAGGACATAGAAGAACTGTGGTGATAACCATCAAGGCAGGCCGGATGTGAAGAAGGAAAAGGTCGGGCTGGCTCTGGGAGGCGGTGGCGCCAGGGGTGTGGCTCACATTGGTGTTCTGGAGATACTGGAAAAGAGTAGCATCCCCATAGATATGATTGCCGGCACCAGCGCCGGCGCTGCCGTGGGCGCTATTTATGCCCAGGGAAAAGGCACGGATGGGCTTAAAAAGCTGGCTAAGAACTGGAACTGGATACAGCGGGCACAGACGGTTGACCTGGCGTTGCCTCATAGCGGTTTCATTGCCGGCGGGCGGATTAAGAAGCTGCTCAAATCCATAATCGGTGATGTCAGTTTCGACGATCTAAAGACACCCTTTGCCTGTGTCGCCACCGATATATTGACTGGCGAGGAGGTGGTTATCGACCGGGGTTCGGTGCTGGAGGCGGTCAGAGCCAGCATCTCGGTACCTGTTATATTTTCCATCGTCAAGTACGGGGGCAGACATCTGGTGGATGGCGGTCTGGTAAACCCGGTGCCGGTAAGCGTTCTCAAAGCCATGGGTGCAGACTTTGTCATCGCCGTCAATGTAACGCCGCGCCTAGACAGGAACACGAAAGCGGTCTACCTTAACGAATCTGATACCAAAATTGTGCCGAAGGTAAAAGAGCCCAATATATTCAGCGTAATAATGAAGACGTTTAGCATCACCAACTCCCAGCTCGTCGAAGCCAGCCTGAAAGGTGCGGATGTTATAATAGAGCCGCGGATGACTGGCATCGGTATGGCTGACTTCAGCCACGCCGAAAAGTGTATTACAGAAGGCAGCACAGCGGCAATCGACGCCGTTTTAGAGATAAAAAGACGGCTGGCCTCCTGAAACTCTATACAATCACGCCTGCCGTTAGCCCGAAAATTGCGAAACGTATAACACCATTGCTATAATGAATCTCACGGGGCTGTAGCTCAGCCGGGAGAGCATCTCCTTTGCAAGGAGGGGGTCAGGGGTTCGAGTCCCCTCA
>DUFE01000024.1 GCA_011170385.1 Dehalococcoidia bacterium
CGCCATACCAGATGTGAAGGGTACGTATCATGCAGCGGGATTGGTTTTGGTGGTAGCCTCGTCGCCGATCCGGCTGACACTGGTAATCCCCTTGATACCGCCTATCCTGTTCAACAGACGACTTAGCTGGACGATACCCTTCGTTTCTAGGGAGAAGTAAAGGGTTACGGTTCGGTCGTCGTGCTCGGTAACGGTCATATTTATGATATTTATCTTATCCTCGGCGACAACTGTGGATATATCCCGTATCAAACCCACTCTATCCCAGGCTTCGACCTGAACCCTTACCGGATAAAGTGCATCCGCCTGCCCCCACTCCACCGCAATCAAACGCTCCTTCTCATCTTCCCGGAGGATGTTGTGACAATCCTGCCGGTGGATGGTAATTCCTCGGCTACGGGTGACATAACCGATAATCTTATCGCCGGGAACCGGATGGCAACACCCCGCCAGATTGGTCAATAAATCGCCAATGCCGAGCACCCGTACGGCGGACCTCGGCAGCCTGGGCGTCTCTACCCCAACCACTGGTTTCGGCTGCTCCTGCTGCGCCGCCAGCTGCTGGGCGATATGATGTACACTGATACCGCCATAGCCGATAGCTGCCAGAAAATCGTCCACTGCGGCGTATTTAAAATATTTTGCCAGCGTTTCGCGGTTGCTGTACTTCAAGCCGAGCTGCCTCAACTCCTTTTCCAGCAGCTCCCTCCCGTGCTCGATGTTTTCCGCCCGCTCCTGTTTCTTGAACCACTGCTGTATCTTCTCACGGGCGTGGGAAGTTCTTACATAGCCCAGGTGAGGGCTCAACCAGTCCCGGGTGGGACCTTTCTCCCGCTTGGTGGTTACGATCTCGACGACATCACCGTTAGCCAGCTGGTAATCTAGTGGCACCATTCTGCCATTGACCTTGGCTCCGATACACCGATGACCCAGCTCGGTGTGGATGCGGTAGGCTAAATCGAGCGGTGTCGAGCCCTTGGGCAGGTCTTTAATCTCGCCTTTTGGGGTGAAAACGAATACCTGATCTATAAATATATCGGTCTTGACTGACTCCAGAAATTCTTCGGTACCGGAAAGCTCGCGGTGCCAGTCGATAAGCTGCCGCAGCCAGCCGATGCGCTCTTCGAAGCGAATGTCTTCCTTCTCTCCCCCCTTGTACCGCCAGTGGGCGGCGACGCCGTATTCGGAGAATCTGTGCATCTCGCGGGTGCGAATCTGAACCTCCAGCGGGGTCGTCCCTAGGCTCATAACTATGGTATGCAAAGCCCTGTAACCGTTCGGCTTGGGGTTGGCGATATAGTCATCGAAGCCTCCGGGCAACGGATGCCATAGGCTGTGAGCGATGCCGACGGCGTTATAGCAGTCCGGTATGGTGTTCACCAGCACCCGCAGCGCCAGCAGATCGTATATGTCATCGAAGTACTTGCCCTGCTCTGCGTACCTGTCCATCTTCTGCTGGATGCTGTATAAATGTTTGGGTCTGCCTGATATATCGGCTTTCAGGCCGGCTTTGTCGAACTCCTTTTTCAATATCTCTATCACCTTGGCGATAAATGCCTCCCTCTCGGTGCGGCGGGTAGCCACTAGGTTGACCAGGTGGTTGTACTTCCTCGGCTCCAAATAGCGGAAGGACAGGTCTTCCAGCTGCCACTTCAGCTCCCATATCCCCAGGCGGTGTGCCAGCGGGGCGTATATCTCCAGTGTCTCCCTCGAGATACTGCGTCGCTTCTCCGGTGGCAGCGCCTTGAGAGTGCTCATGTTGTGCAGTCTATCGGCAAGCTTGATAAAGACCACTCGTAAGTCTTCAGCCATAGCCACAAGCATCTTACGCAGGCTTTCCGCCTGCTGACGGGCGGTAGAGCTACCCCGCTCAGGCACTCCACCGAGAGCCCGAAGCGACAGCCGGCTCAGCTTGGTGGTACCATCCACCAGCCTGGCTATCTCTATGCCGAACCCTTCCTCGATGCGGGATATGGGTATACCGCAGTCCTCGGTGACATCATGCAGTAGCGCCGCTGATAAAGCATCGGCGTCGAGCTGCAGATCGGCAAGGGTGATAGCCACCTGGAGTGGGTGCTCCATATAGGGCTCTCCCGATTTGCGCACCTGCCCCTCGTGTGCCTCTTGGGCAAACCGGTAGGCTTTTTCGACCACCACCAGCTTCTCCCCGGGGAGATACCGGCTGGCCTTTTCCATAAGCAGTTTAAAGGTCATCTGCAACAATCCGAACCCAGAATATAACTCTAGTATAAATTAACCCGGCTGGCTTGGCAAAAAGTCGCGGGATGAGAAAGCTGCTCCCGATAATATGGAGGGCTTGCCGAGACCAGGCTGAGTGGGGAAAAAGCAAAGATGGTAGGGGGATGGGAGTTAGGCGTCTCTTTAATGGATATCTTTACAAAAGGAGCCTTTATGGGGTATTCTAGCCTAAAAACAGGAGTTGACGTGTATCAGGCACCACGCGGGGCGGTTGATATATTACCCGGAGAGCAGCCTTACTGGCGCTACGTAGAGCAGCAGGCAGTAGACATCTGCCAATTATACGGCTACGGGCGCATAGATACCCCTGTTTTCGAGAGCACCGGTCTCTTTGCCCGTAGTATCGGCGAGGAAACCGACATCGTCTCCAAGGAGATGTACTCCTTCGAGGACAAGAGCGGCAATCGGTTGACGTTAAGGCCGGAAGGCACGGCGCCGGTCTGCCGCGCTTACATCGAGCATGGCATGCACAACCAAGCGCAGCCGGTAAAGTTATACTATCTTACCCCTATCTTCCGCTATGAGAGACCGCAAGCGGGACGCTATCGCCAGCACTACCAGTTCGGCTACGAGGCTATCGGTGATAACGACCCCGTACTGGATGCCGAGGTCATCGAGATGGCGTGGCGTTTCTATGAGAAGCTGGGCTTGAAGAATTTGAAACTGCTGCTCAACAGCACCGGCTGTAAGAAGTGTCGCCCAGGCTATCTTAAAAGCCTGAAGAATTACTACAAAGAGCACGCAGACGATCTATGCAAAGACTGCAGGGTAAGGCTGGAGAAAAATCCGCTACGCCTGCTGGATTGCAAGCGAACGCAATGCCAGCCGCTGGCGGCGGCGGCGCCGGGTAGCGCTAACAACCTGTGCCCTGACTGCGAAGAGCACTTCAAATCATTAAAGAGTTACCTTGATCTACTTGGGCTGCCCTTCAGCGTGGAACACCGGCTGGTCCGGGGGCTGGACTACTACACAAGGACGGTGTTCGAAATCCAGCCGCAAACGGGAGGTGCCCAGAGCACCATCGGCGGCGGCGGCAGGTATGACGATTTAATCGAGGAGCTGGGCGGCAAACCGACGCCAGCAATCGGCTTTGCCACCGGCATAGAGCGCATCATACTAAGCCTGCAAAAGCAGAAGGTCGCCATCCCACCCACCCCAATGCCACAGGCGTATATCGCCTCACTGGGTGAAAAGGCCGGGGATAAGGCGGTCAGGCTGGCTTCAAAGCTGAGGCAGGACGGTATCAGCGCACTACTGGCTTCCGGTGCCAGAAGCCTGAAAGCTCAGCTAAGGCAGGCGGATAAGCTCGGCATCCGGTATGCGGTTATCATCGGTGATGAAGAGCTGGCGCAGGGCAAAGTTATGCTGAGGGATATGACCACCGCCAAGCAGGAAACAGTGGCGGAGGCAGAGTTGCCAGCTAAACTGCTCTATTAGCTTTGTCAGCTTTACCCGGTGCCTGAAATATGGTATAATTACATAAATGGAGCTTTGTGGAAAGGCGGGGGCGGCAATTGTTTTGCCAGCCTCTTCTTTTACGCCTACCGCTCCTGTTTAGTCACTTAAATTACCTTCTCCGTTAACAACCATGGCCGAAGATAAAGACAAGACTACATCGGGCAAAGCAAAAAAGGGCAGCGAATACTCCGCAGCCGATATACAGGTACTGGGCGGACGCGAAGCCGTCCGCCGTCGGCCAGGTATGTATATCGGCTCTACCGATCAACGGGGGCTGCACCATCTGGTCTACGAAATCGCCTACAATAGCGTCGATGAAGCCATGGCAGGTTACTGCACCAGGATAACGATAACCATCCATAACGATGATACCGTCAGTGTGGAAGACGACGGCAGGGGCATTCCGGTAGACATCCACCCGACGACCAAAAAAACCGCCCTGGAGACGGTAATGACGGTGCTGCACGCTGGAGCCAAGTTCGGCGGCAAGACATACCAGGTATCCGGCGGTTTGCACGGCGTCGGCGCATCGGTGGTCAACGCACTATCGTCATATCTTGAGGTCATCGTCCGATGGGACGGCAAGAAACACCGCCAAGAATACAAGAAGGGCATACCCCAGGGTCCGGTGCAAATAGTCGGCGACGCCGAAGACACAGGCACTACCATGACCTTCCTCGCTGACGAAGATATATTCGGCGAAATAGACTACGACTTCGATACCCTGGTCGACCGCCTGCGGGAGGTGGCCTACCTCAACAGAGGTCTTGAGATACGCCTCATCGACGAGAGGAGCGATAAAGAGAAGATCTTCTATTTCGAGGGCGGTATAACCGGCTTCGTCCGCCACC
>DUFE01000025.1 GCA_011170385.1 Dehalococcoidia bacterium
GGGTACTCATCGGCTTCTCCAATATGATGGAGGAGCTTATCTGGCGGGGGCGTGAGTTCAATACGGCAGAGCTTTTCGACCTCGTCATCAATCGGACAGGCTATAAAGAGTACCTGATGGCCATGGCGGACGGCGAGGAGCGCTGGGAGAATGTCCTCGAGCTGGGTACCGTTGCCAGGCAGTACGCCGATATAGCCCCAGGGGAGGGATTGGCTGCCTTGCTGGAGGGGGTAACGCTGGTGTCGGATGTGGACAGCTATGATGAAACAGCGGGGGCGGTGACGCTGATTACGTTGCATCAGGCTAAGGGGCTGGAGTTTCCGGTGGTATTTATTGTCGGGCTGGAGGAAGGTATCCTACCGCATATAAGGTCTTTCGATGACCCGGCGCAGATGGAAGAAGAGAGACGGCTTTGCTATGTAGGCGTTACCCGTGCCAAGAAGCTGGTGTATCTACTGCATGCCTTCCGCCGCAATATGATGGGCGGCAGCACATCAAATGGTCCATCGCGCTTTCTGCAGGACATACCACGACACCTGATTTTCTTCGAAGAGCAGTGCCGGGGCGAGGAAAGCCAGATACATGTCGATGCCTGCACATGGGGTGAAAATCCCGATATAGTCGTTGAGCTGCCGGAATTAAAGAAGGGTGATTGCGTCTGTCATAGCCAGTTCGGACGGGGTAAGGTGGTCAGTTGCCGTTCGATCGGGGATGACAGTGAGGTGGTAGTCGCCTTTCGTGGCGTCGGTGTAAAAAAGCTTCTGTTGAGCTTCGCACGCCTGGAAAAGGTTGAATAGATAGGGTTATTCCACCGACTGATCGGGCTGATCGATTTGCTCCCACCTGACCATGCCGTCCTCTACCAGCTGGCGAATTTTCCTTTCCTGCGGCGTCAGCTGACAGTTCCTGCCGCTCTTTATCTCCATAATGACAATCTCTTGCGGATCGCCAGTCGCCAAGCCGGGAAAGACGATAAGGTCTATCGGGCTGCCGATGAAGCGCGCCTCGGTTGGATCGTAGGCGAACTGGGGCAGATATGGGGTAAGCTGCTCGACGAACTTGCCGCCCAACACGGCACGGCTCTGAATTACGGCTTCCTTACGTATCTTGCCCCGCTCATCTTCAAGAACCTGCCGCTCTACCTCCAGCCAGTGGCGAAACCTGTTCTCCATCCTCCATTTGATGAAGTAGTATGCAAGTATGATGACCAGTACGGAAACGACGATAACGATGGCAATAATCAGCCCGGTATCCATAATAAACCTGCCTGTTTTATTATATAGAAACCTTGCCACCGCCGGGCTTTGTCAGCGGAACACCGGCGGCGCACAGGGGACAATGCTGTGGGTCGTAGGTTTGGGTTACGGAGCGGAGGCAGCCAAACAGGGGGGCACCGAATTTGTGCTTCTTCTCAGAGCGATCTACCAGCACGGCGATACCGACGACATCGCCGCCCTGCTTTTTAACCAGCTCTAGGACCTCGCGGATGGACTTGCCGGTGGTAAGAACGTCATCGACTATAAGGACTCTTTCACCGGGATTGATACCTAGTCCACGCCGGAAAATACGCTTGTCGTCACCCTCCTTTTCGGCGAATATACTACGAGCGTTAATCTGTCTGCCGACCTCGTGGGCGAGGATGATACCGCCGGTAGTCGGTCCGGCGACCACGTCAACCTTATGTTTGGAAAAGCGAGTGCTGATAAGACGACAGAGCTGCTCGGTGTAGTTGGGAAACTGCAGAACGCGGAACTTTTCCCAGTAGACCGGGGAATGCAATCCGGAAGTGAGAAGAAAATGCCCGTTCAGAATCGCCCCCGTTTTTTCGAAGATACCCTCTATGTTATCGCTGATTGTGCCGGCCTCCAGACGGGCTGCTTGCCCGTTAATAAGCAATAGATGATCTACTATGGCAGTGCGTAGTCGAAATTGAGCACAGAACCCCAATCGGAAAGGGGCCAGATGGTAAACCACGCCCTGCCGTGAATGTTTTCACGACTGACCGTCCAGCCGAAGTGGGAATCGCTACTATTGTTGCGGTTATCACCAAGAACGAAATACTCTCCTTCAGGGACTACCGTTTCGTCGAAGGTATATGCGGGAGGGTCTTTAATATAGGGCTCGTCCAGCGCTACCCCGTTAATGTATACCTTCCCGTCTTTTACCTCCACCGTATCGCCGGGCAAACCGATGATCCGCTTGATGAGGTCGTTTTGGGTGGGGTACGGGGGCGTAAGGACGACGACGTCTCCCCGTTGAGGATCGGAGAAGGTATAGGCAATCTTGTTCACCAGTATCCTTTGCTGGTCGTAGAGGTTTGGTTCCATGCTGGAGCCATCCACTATATACCTGCCGACGAAGAAGACCTGTAGCAGCAGGAGTATGACCATAGCTGATAGAACGATGAGCAGCAGCTCTTTAAAGAAGGTTTTCACTTGGCTTATCAAATCTCCGCTTTCATACAATTATACTCTATAAGCGATTCACCTGCCACTAACAGTTGCCCGGCAGGGCGGCGGTTTTTATGGCGGACATTATCATTAAGATGTATAATTAGGCTAACCATAAATAAATCTATACGTTATATATAATAGAAGTTTATCAGCGGGAGCAAAGGAGGTATAAATGAGAAAGGGTATTATAGCTGCCATCGGTATCGTAATGGCGCTATTGGTCGTCGGAGTTACCGGCTGCGGTGATTACTTCGGCTCGGAAGAGCCTGTGATGAATAAGGATATAAACAGCCAGCAGGATATCGGCATCTGGGTAACAGGTGTCGGCAAAGTCAGTGTCGTGCCCGACGTGGTTATCCTTAACATTGGTGCCGAAGCGCAGGCGGAGACGGTTGCCGGGGCGCAGCAGCAAGCCAACGAAGCGATGAACGCAATGATTACCGTGTTTGATAGCCACGGCATCGATGATAAAGACATCCAGACCCAGCGATACAGCATCCAGCCGGTGAGAGAGTGGCGTGACGAGCAGTATATACTAGTCGGTTACCGCGTGACCAATATTGTTACCGTCAAGGTCAGGAACATAGACGATACCGAGAGTGTTATCGATGATGCCGTTGCCGCCGGCGGAGACTATACAATAGTGAACAGTGTTAGTTTTACCGTGGACGAGCCGGAAACATACTATGAGGATGCCAGGGTAGAGGCTATGGCTGATGCCAAGGAAAAGGCGCAGCAGCTGGCTGAACTGGGCGGAGTCAAGCTGGGCAAGCCGATATACATTGCTGAGTATAGCAGCTACAGCCCCACTATAGTGTATTATGATAACAGGGCAGAAGAAGGTGTGGCTATACCGACGACGGATATCAGCCCTGGAGAAACCGAAATCCAGATGACTGTACAGGTGGTGTACAACTTCGATTAACGATAGATATAAGCCTCTTTGATATGCGCGATAAGGCGAGGGTTAGGTAAAAACTTGGCTCTCGCTTTATACTAAAGGCGGGTTTCATATTGCAACCCGCCGATTTGCACTATAAAAAAGGCAGATGATAGAATTGCATTATGGACTACATGGAACAGGCTCTATCGCTGGCGAAACTGGCGCTGGGGCAGGTAAGCCCCAATCCCGCCGTGGGGGCGGCTGTGGTCAGAGATGGCGTGGTGGTCGGGCAGGGATATACCCAGATGCCAGGTTACAACCATGCCGAAATCGTCGCCCTTGAGCAGGCGGGCGAGGCAGCGAGGGGCAGTAAAATGTACATTACCTTAGAGCCCTGCTGTCACCACGGACGGACGCCGCCGTGCAGCCAGGCAATAATAAGCGCTGGAGTAAACGAGGTTCATATGGCGATGCTGGACCCCAACCCGCTGGTTTCGGGCAAGGGCAGGGAGGAGCTAGGGGAGGCGGGCATAAAGACTTTCGTCGGCGAGCATATGAAAGAGGCAGAGAATATAAACGAAGCCTATACCAAGTTTATCACCACTGGACTACCCTTTATAACCGCAAAGTTTGCCATGAGCCTGGACGGCAAGATAGCCACCAGAAGCGGAGACTCGCGCTGGATCAGCAGCCCGGAGGCGAGGCAGTATGTCCATAGCTTGCGCAGCAGAAGCGATGCTATCATGGTCGGAGCTGATACAATAATCAACGACAATCCCCAGCTTACTACAAGGTGCTGTGGCGGTAAAGGCGGGGCGATAAAAAAGCAGCCATTACGGGTAATTGTGGACGGCAAGGGACGGACGCCACTGACGGCGCGGGTATTTAATGAGCCTGGTGAAACGCTGGTACTGCTGGGCAGAAAAGCTACCAAAAATGAGAAAGAGGATTATACAAGGGCTGGTTTCGGGTTGCTAGAACTACCTTCGGAAGAAGGGCATATCGAGTTAAAAAGGTTGATGAAAGCGCTGGGCGAAAAACAGATTACCAGTGTGATGGTGGAGGGTGGCAGCGGTCTATTTGGCTCGCTTTTTGACCAGGGGCTGGTAGATAAGGTAATTGTCTTCATCGCCCCGATAATAATCGGCGGTGAAACCGCCAGGACGGCGGTCGGCGGCACAGGAGCCGCCAGGGTGATAGACTCGCTGAAGATTAATAGCATCAATGAGGAGCGTTTCGGTCAGGATATTATGATTACCGGTTATGTTGGAGGTCGGGAATGTTCACCGGAATTATAGGCGAGGTGGGTAGAATTGACTCCGTTTCGCCGAAGAAGATGGCCATAAACGCCAGCAGGATTCTGGATAAAATAGCAAACGGCGATAGTATCGCCGTCAACGGAGCCTGTCTGACGGTAACCGAATTCAACAAAAAGGCGTTCACCGTAGACATAATGCCAGAGACGCTGAAACGAACCAACCTGGGACTGCTGAGGGCGGGCGATGTGGTTAATTTAGAAAGAGCACTGACGCTGGATGGGCTTCTGGGTGGCCATCTGGTGCAGGGGCATGTAGACGCCACCGGAAAGATAGTATCACTAAAAGGGCAAGACGGAGCGGCTATAGTCAGGGTAGAGGCGCCCCCCGAAGTGATGAGCTATATAGTAGAAAAGGGCTTTATCGCCGTCGATGGTGTCAGCCTGACGGTAATAGGAGTAGATAAGGAAACCTTCGAGGTATCAGTAGTCGATTACACGCTGAAAAACACCACATTAGGAAGCCGGCGGGCGGGTGATATGGTTAACCTCGAGGTGGATATAATCGCCAAGTATGTCTTCCAGGTGAATAACAAGAAGGAC
>DUFE01000026.1 GCA_011170385.1 Dehalococcoidia bacterium
AACAGTGGACGCCGCTACGCTGGGCGTCTGGTTACACGCCAGAGCTGGTGAAGAGGTAAAAACCGAGTTAGGCGACGCCGGAATGATTGCCAGCGACCTTCTGCCAGCGCTACCGAAGGTGATTAAGGGATTAAAGGAAATATAAGTGTTTATCTATTTCTACCCACCGCCATTTTGGGGAAGGGAGATAATAGCGCTATTTGATGAGAAATCGTGGAGTGATGTTAAAATTAGAAAAAGGGGAGCTTGAGGGGCTTTACCTTTCTCTTAAATCATCCCCCTTAGCCTTGTAAGGGGAAGGGGGATAAAAGAAATAGGGTTGGTATGTTAATAAAAGAGGTTAGGGGATATAGCCACCCCGCCCCTGCCCGTTAACTTCTCTTTCCCACCCAGCCCATCCTCGGTAAGCGGGACAAAAGTAAAAGACCACTCGCACTTTAAGGAAGTGGAATAAAAGGAGAAAGTAATACCACCCTCAGGAATGGGGATTAAGGGATAGGAAACGCAGCCCCTTTAAGAAGGGATAAAGGGAGTAAAGTAGATGAAAGGTAACCTGTTACTGACAATTGACATAGGCAACACCGAAACGACTATTGGTGTTTTCGATGGAGAGGATCTGAAAGCCACCTGGTACACGGCGACGGTTATCCACCGTACCGCTGATGAGTATGCCATACTGCTGACCAGCCTGCTGAACAATCGGAATATTAAGGCTTCGGATATAAAAGAGGTATCGCTGTGCAGTGTCGTGCCGCCGGTAACCTCCATATACGAGGATATGTTTAAAAGCAACTTTGATGTATCACTGCTGGTAGTTGCTGCTGGCATCAAGACCGGAGTGCGTATCTGTATGGATAACCCGAAAGAGGTCGGTGCCGACCGCATAGTTGATGCTGTTGCCGCTCATCGCCTATACGGCGGTCCGGTTATCATCGTCGATTTCGGCACGGCAACCACATTCGATACCGTGTCTGCCAGAGGAGATTACCTCGGCGGGGCAATAGCCCCCGGTATGATTACCGCTGCCGAGGCTATGTCGCAGGAGACGGCTATGCTACCGCGTATTGAGATGGCACGCCCCGGCCGTGTCATCGGCACCAACACTATCGATGCCATGAAGTCCGGTATCGTTTTCGGCTATGTGGCTATGGTGGAGGGCATGGTCGCCCGTATCCAGAGGGAGCTGGGCGTAAGGACGAAAGTGGTAGCCACCGGAGGGTACGCCGGGTTGATAGCCGGGGAAACGAAGGTCATCGACGAGGTGAAACCCGACCTGACGCTTATCGGCTTAAGGCTCGTCTATCAAATGAATCGGGATTGACCTTGCAGCCGACTACCGTTTAAGGGTAGACTTTTGTATACAGCAAACCAAAGGGAATAATCGCTTCTGGAAGATAACATGTTAAAAGATAAGAAGATAGTACTGGGTATAACCGGCAGCATTGCTGCTTATAAGGCGGTAGATATCGCCAGCAGACTGACGCGGGCGGGAGCCAAGGTCGAGGTGGTCATGACCGAGTCCGCTACAAGGTTCATCACCCCGCTGACGTTGCGTAGCATCACCATGCGTCCGGTAGTGACCGGTATGTGGGAGACGTCTTCCGAGTTCAGTATTGAGCACATATCGCTGGCGGAAGCTGCCGATGCAGTGGTCATCGCACCGGCGACGGCGAATATAATCGCCCACCTCGCCTGTGGTATGGCAGACGATATACTTACCTGCACCGTTCTGGCGACCAGGGCGCCGGTTATAATCGCCCCGGCGATGAACGACAACATGTTCACCAACCCGGTTACCCAGGAGAATATTGAAAAGCTGAAGGCAAGTGGTTTCGTTTTCGTTGACCCAGGTGCCGGCCGCCTGGCTTGCGGCAGGGCGGGAGTCGGGCGCCTGGCGGATATAGAAACGATAATCGGCACCCTCAGACAGGTTCTGGGCAGAGATGGCGATCTGGCGGGCAGAAACATAGTCGTTACCGCCGGTGGCACAAGGGAGCCGATAGACCCGGTGCGGTATATCGGCAACCGCTCTTCGGGTAAGATGGGCTATGCCTTAGCTTCAGCCGCCCGTGACAGGGGGGCGGAGGTCAAGCTTATCACCACCATTACCTGCATGCCGGAGACGGTCGGCATTGATGTCGTTGCCGTTGATACTGCAGACGATATGAATAACGCGGTCAAAACTGCCGTTAAGGAAGCCGATGCACTGGTTATGGCGGCGGCGGTGGTGGACTACAAGCCGCAGGCTACCGCCAAAAGCAAGATTAAAAAAGATAGCGATGCTTTGAGCATCGGGATGGTGAAAACACCGGACATTCTGGCTGGTATTCAGGGAGATTTCGTCAAGGTCGGCTTTGCCGCCGAGAGCGAAAACCTGGTTGCCAATGCCAAGAAGAAGCTTAAGGCGAAAGGGCTTGATCTTATCGTTGCTAACGATATCACCGATAAAAGCTGCGGCTTTGGCGCTGACAGCAACAAGGTAACGATAATAGACAAAAGCGGCAGGGTTGAAGACCTGCCGCTGATGAGCAAGCAAGAGGTGGCGGAAAAGATACTGGGCAGGGTGGCGGAGTTACTTATCAGTGAGCGATAGTGGTAAGTGAGGGTATAAGGTATGCAAATTAAAGGGAATCGTCTAATAGAAGAATTGAAAGAACATGTAATATCAACCATGAAATACATTGATAAATGTCAGCCAGGCAATTTAGGTGTATCGTATCGGGAGATTGAGGATTTAGCGGGATTAGCTCTGGAATTGCCTGCCCAAGATGGTTGGTTAACTTAGTCTGTTCTTTCTTCTTTGAACCAAGATGGCTTAGTTGAGGCTGAGCGTAGAAGAAACAGATTATACTGGCGTTTAATTTCTTAGTATCTGATAATTAAAGCAGGAGGTTTGCAGGGATACAATCCCTTAATTGGTGAAGAGGAGAGATTGAGGGGCGAAGCCCCTCAATTAGATACTTCCCCTTCCCCTTGTAAAGGGAAGGGGATAAAGGGGATAGGGTTGGTATGGATAAGATATCTCTTTTATTATCTATTCCCGCCCGCCGCCCTTTAAGGAAGAATATTAACAAGAATCGCAGAGAGGAAAGAATGACACAAGCGAAAAGTGAAATGCCCGCCGCCTACGAGCCAGTCGGCATCGAAGCCAAGTGGTACCAGTTCTGGCTGGAGAAGGGTTACTTCACACCAAAGATAGACCCGAAGAAGGAGCCCTTCGTTATCATAATGCCGCCGCCCAACGTAACCGGCGAACTGCACATGGGGCACGCCATCACAGCGGCGCTGGAAGATATCATGGTGCGCTGGCATCGCATGATGGGCGAGCCGACCCTGTGGCTACCCGGCGTTGACCATGCCGCCATTGCTGCACAGGTCGTCGTCGAAAAGCAGCTAGCCGAGGAAGGTATTAACCGCCAACAGCTGGGGCGGGAGAAATTTCTTGAGTATATGCAAGTGTGGGTAGACCAATGCCATAGCCGCATTACCGAGCAGCATAAAAGGCTGGGCATATCCTGTGATTGGAGCCGTGAAAAATATACCATGGATCCGGGACCCAGCAAGGCGGTGCGCACCACCTTCAAACGCCTGTATGAAAAAGGATTGATTTACCGTGGCGAGCGCATCAGCAACTGGTGCCCCCGCTGTGCTACCGCCCTTTCTGATTTAGAGGTGGACCATAAAGATATAAACGGGCACCTGTGGCACGTCAACTATCCCGTCGTAGGAGAGGCAGAGAAATTTATCACGGTGGCTACCACCCGCCCCGAGACCATCGTCGGGGATACGGCGGTAGCTGTCAACCCGGAAGACAAGCGTTTTAAGAACCTGATAGGCAAGAAGGTACTGCTGCCTGCTGTTGAGCGGGAGATACCCATCGTCGCCGATGCGGCGGTAAGTATGGAATTCGGTACGGGTGCCGTTAAAATCACACCGGCTCACGACCCGGTTGACTTCGATGTGGCACAGAGGCAGGGATTGCCCATGGTGAATATACTAAATAACGATGTTACCATGAACGAGAACGCCGGTCCGTATCGGGGAATGGACAGGTTTGACGCCCGCAAGGCGATTATCGCCGACCTGGAAGCTTCGGGGCAAATGGTCAGGGTGGAACCCTACAGCCACTCCGTAGGGCACTGCCAGCGCTGCCAGACTGTCGTGGAGCCTGTCGCCAGCCTGCAGTGGTACGTCAGGATAGAGCCGCTGGCGCTACCGGCCATCGCTGCCGTCAAAGACGGACGCATCAATATACTACCGGAACGCTTTACCAAGGTATATCTTAACTGGATGGAGAACATCCGTGACTGGTGTATCTCTCGCCAGCTCTGGTGGGGGCATCGTATTCCGGTGTGGTATTGCGCCCACTGCGGAGAGGTTTTGGTTGAGGTGGAAACACCGAAGAAGTGCCCGAAGTGCACTTCGGCTAAACTTCAGCAGGACCCGGATACACTGGATACCTGGTTCAGTTCGGCGCTGTGGCCTCACTCAACGCTGGGCTGGCCCGAAGAAACCGATGATTTACGCTATTTCTACCCGACATCGGTTATGGAAACGGCTTATGATATCCTCTTTTTCTGGGTAGCCCGTATGATTATGATGGGGCTGGAGAATACCGGGCAAATCCCATTTCATACAGTATATCTGCACGGGCTGATACGGGATGACAGGGGCGAAAAGATGAGCAAAACCAGGGGCAATGTGGTCGACCCGCTGATTATGATGGAAGAATACGGTACGGACGCTCTGCGTTTGGCGCTTACTACCGGTACCTCGCCCGGCGCCGATTCACGCCTATCCACAGAGAAGATGGAGGCGGGGCGTAACTTCGCCAACAAGCTGTGGAACGCGACCCGTTTTGTTCTTCGCAGTGCAGGTTCTTACAAAGGCGATATGAAAGTCGAATTGCCTCTGGAGGCGATGGAAGACCGCTGGATTTTAAGCCGCCTGAACGATACCATAGCCGATGTCGAGCGGCTGATGAAGGACTTCCAGTTTGGCGAAGCGCAGCGGCAGATTCACGATTTCCTTTGGGGGGAATTTTGCGACTGGTATATTGAGATATCCAAGGTACGCATCGGCAACCCGGAAGTGGTATCACCGGTGCCGGTGCTGGTGCACGTGCTGGAGAAATCATCGCGGTTGCTGCATCCGTATATGCCTTTCATCACTGAGGAGCTGTGGCAGAATATAAAAGAGAAGGCACCAGTTAGTGGACAGACGGCTGATTCTATAATGATAGCAGGCTATCCGCAGGTGGATAAATCTGCCATAGACCCGGAAGCTGAGCGGGTAATGATGGCGGTTATGGGTATAATACGCGCCATCCGCAACGCCCGTGCCGAGAATTACGTGGAAGCCAATCGTATAATCGATGTCCGAATATATACGACCGAGCTGAAAACGGCTATCGCTGCCCACACACAGGCTATTCGGACGCTTGCCAGGGCGGATGTTACCTTTATCGATAAAAAAGAAGACAGAGCGGATGAAAATATCCTGGTAACGGTACTCTCGGAAGCTGAGGTAGTGATACCGATGGTTGACATTTTAGATATCGAGGCGGAGAAGAAGAGGCTGTCGCAGGAGATGGAGCAAACCCGGGCCGATGTCGAGCGCCTTGAGGCTATGCTAAAAAATAAAGAATTCCTATCCAAGGCGCCGGTGGTTGTCGTCGATAAAGAGCGTGCCCGCCTGGAATCACGCAGGGATAATCTGAAGCGCCTCGCCGAGCACCTTGACCGCTTGAAGTCTTAGTTATTGCCTCTCTAGCTTCGGCGCGGGTAGAAAATAAGGAAAGCAGCGGCAAAGATAGCGTTCAGCACCAGGCCTAACCATATATAGCCGATTTCAATATAGCCCTGCCACAGGGCATATAGCGGTGTTATGAAGAGAAGGCATGCCCACAGTATGGCGAAGCGGACGCTGTTGATGTTGCGTATCGGGTCTAGGAAAGTCATGGCGAACCAGACGCCGGCGGCGATGAAGGCACTCCCGGTAACAGCCATGGCATATGCCATCTGGTCGCTTATTTCCCCGAAGCCGTACAGGTCAGACATCCTGTCGGGGGCTACAAGTAGAATTATTCCCTGTGTTATATAAATAGCTCCGTAAATGACCAGGGCTATCTTGAGATTGGTGCTACGCATCTATTTACCTCCTGGGTTGGGGAGCAACATTCGAATACTCTCCCGATTAAGTCTATACGAAACCGATATCCGTGGCATTTTGTCATATCCGCGGGTAATAGTCAACATTTGTCAGTGCTTCCGCCACGCCCGGTTATAAACCGGCGGCAGGTTACCGCGGGCGATATGGTGACGGTATTGTTGTTGAGCCACTTGAGAGCCTTCTTAGTATCGCTGGCAACCCTCGCCCTATCGCAGTGGTTCAGGCGATACTTGAATAACCAGTAGGTGAACTCCTTTAGATCGGCTAGGTATACAGACCTGCTTTTGGGATAGCTTCTTTCCCGTCGGAATTGTCTCAGCAGGGCGG
>DUFE01000027.1 GCA_011170385.1 Dehalococcoidia bacterium
GCTTGTTTCGCAGCTTTCGGGTAAAAAGTACGGTGAAGACGATGATACCGATAACGCCATGCGGGTGGTCGCCGAGCACGGCAGGGGCATCACCTTCCTCATTGCCGATGGCGTAATGCCGGATAACGAGGGGCGGGGCTATGTGCTGCGGCGCTTGCTGCGGCGGGCGGCGCTCTTCGGTAGAAGATTGGGGCTGGATAAACCGTTTCTTACACAGATAGCGAAAGCCACGATTAACAAAATGGGGCATATATACCCAGAAATAAAAGACCGGCGCAGCTTTATCCTTAAATTGATTGAGTCCGAGGAAGCCAGGTTCGGCGAGACGCTGGATACCGGTCTGGAGCTTCTGGACGGCATCATGACGGAAGCGACAGGCAAAGCAAAAAAGGTTTCCGGTTCGGATGTCTTCAAGCTGTATGATACCTACGGCTTTCCGGTGGAACTGACCTGTGAGATTGCGCAGAAGAAAGGCTTCTCCGTGGATATGGAGGGCTTCAAGAAGGAGATGGAGAAGCAGCGGGAGAGAGCCAAGAACTCGCACCGGTTCAGGATTAAGGATGTAGCCGGCAAGGTCGGCGTTTCTGTTGAGGATGTAGAGTTCGTCGGCTACGGAGATTTGAGGTGTAAAGCTACCATCGCTGCTATCATAGGCGATAACCCCGTGGATAACATCATGGAAGGACAGAAGGCTGACGTCGTCTTGGATAGAACACCCTTCTATGCCGAGATGGGCGGGCAGGTGGGCGATACCGGCAGGATGACTGGCGCTGCGGGGCGGTTTGTCGTTACCGATACCGTCCAGTCCGCGCAGGGGGTGACTCTGCACCGGGGTTATGTCGCCGGGGGCGGCTTCAGTGTCGGCGATAAAGTTGAAGCTATTGTGGACAGAGAGCGGCGGCTGGATACCGCCCGCAACCACACCGCCACCCACCTTTTGCAGTATGCCCTGCGTAAAGTCCTTGGTAGGCACGTCCACCAGCGGGGCTCGCTGGTGGCGCCGGAGCGGCTGCGGTTCGACTTTTCCCATTTGACGGCAATGACACAGCAAGAGCTGGACGAAGTGCAGCGCATCGTCAACGAGGAGATACGGAACAACCTTGCGGTGTCTCCCTGTAATATCCCCTACAAGCAGGCGATAAAAGAGGGGGCGATAGCCCTGTTTGATGAAAAATACAGCGACATGGTGCGGGTGCTCAAGATAGGCGAGCCGGCGGTTAGCGCTGAGCTGTGCGGTGGAACCCACGTCTCCGCCACCGGACAGATAGGCTTCTTCTACATCCTGTCCGAGTCCGGCATCGGCGGTGGTTTGCGCCGCATCGAGGCGGTTACCGGCCGGGGGGCGGAGCAAACAATCAAGCAGAGGATTGACTACCTGAAGGGTGAAATTACTGCTACCGAAGTTTTACTTGAGGAAGAGCGCAAGCATATCCGTGAATTGGGAAGGGAACGGGCAATAAAGGAAGCCGATTCCTATAAGGATAAGGTGGAAATCATTAGAGGAGTACCGGTAAATATAGCTGTAACCGGCTCTTATGAACCGGAGCTAATGAGAGAAATTGCCGACGCTCTGAAAAATTATAATAAGGGCATAGTGGTTTTGGGTACTGTATATCAGGATAAGCCATTTTTTGTTGTTGAGGTATCACCTGAACTTGTAAAGAAAGGTTATCATGCCGGTAAGATTGTCAAAGAGGTAGCTGCTGTCACCGGTGGGAGTGGGGGCGGTAAAGCCACCCTAGCTCAAGGTGGTGGTAAGGATAAGAGTAAAATGGACGAAGCTCTCAATTTGGTGAGAAGCTTGGTATAATGCGTTACATGGGGCTGGATATCGGGGACAGGTGGATAGGGGTGGCTATCAGCGACCCCTCCGGTATACTGGCCAGCCCGCTGACCATTATCAAACGCAAGCAGGAAGCGGCAGATATAGAAGCCATCGGTGATATCATAAAGCAGAACGACATTGGCAGGGTTATCGTCGGGCTGCCGCGCTCCTTAAACGGTAGCCTAGGACGACAGGCGGAGAAGGTGCAGCAGTTTACGGACAATTTGCGCCTCCATATCCTTATTCCAGTGGAGTTCCGGGACGAAAGGCTGACAACGGTATCGGCGAGAAGCCTGATGCAGGAGACCGTCCCCAGGAAGAAGAGGCAAAAAGCCAGGGACGATGCCATAGCCGCCGCCATTATATTACAGGGCTTTCTGGACGAAGAACAGAGTCAGTCACACTGTTAGTCTTGCGCTGCATTAACCAGCCTATTGATAACTATGTATGATATTAACTGTATTAAGGTAATTATCTCCTGCGATATTATAAGGAGATAGGGGATGAAACTGGCTACTCTTAAAAACTATATCGAGGTATTGAAGCCCAGGGAAAGCAGCCTGCTGACCTTTGTCGGCGTCGCCGCTGTCTTTATCGCCGCCAGTGGGAAACCGCCGCTCGATACGGTGCTGCTGGCGGCTGCTGCCATACTGGTTGCCAGCGCCGGCGCTAACGGTATAACCAACTATCTGGACCGCGAATTCGACGCCAGGATGAGGCGTACCAGGCACCGGGTGTTGCCCTCCAAGCGGATATATCCGCCGCAGAAGGCGCTACCATGGATTGCAATCTTTGTTCTCGCCGGTCTAGCAATGGCGTGGTGGCTACATCCGCTTGCTTTTGCTGCCGACCTCGCCGGCACACTCGTCGCCGCCACCTGGCGCAAGCGGATGACCTGTGTTTTTCCCCAGGGAGCCATCGCTAGCCTAGCTCCGTTGCTTATGGGCTGGTTCGCCGTCAGCCCGACTTTCAGCTGGGAGTTGTCACTGCTGTGCCTGTTGGTGGTCGCCTGGCTCCCGCTGCACGTTTGGAGCGTTATGGTCTCCAACCGGGAGGACTACATAGGAGCCGGCTTGAACTTCTTTCCTATGAACGTTAAGGTTGGAACGGCAATAAGGGTGCTGCTGGCATTTTCGCTGGCTCTTTGTGCAGTCTCCATAGCACTGTATTTCGTCGGCGGCTTTGACTGGCTGTATCTAACGCTGGCTATCATACTGGGCGCTATGATGATATATGCCTGCTGTCGGCTGCTGGCTTCCGAAGCCTCCGGGGATGCCTGGAAGCTATACAAGCTGTCCAGTTTCCCCTATCTGGGGCTGATATTCTTTGCCATGTGCCTCGATATCTGGCTGTTATAATTGGGGAGGAGGTAGCGTGAGCTTTAACCTGGTAAAGACGTATAACGGCGGCAAAGCCCGTGTCGGTGAGCTGGTAACGCCACACGGAACGGTGCCAACGCCAGTGTTCCTGCCGGTGGGCAGTCAGGCGACTGTCAAGACACTGACCCCGCAGGAAGTCAGCGACATCGGCTACGGTATGTTGCTGACGAACACCTATCACCTCTGTTTAAAGCCCGGCATTGATGTAATCGAGGGATTTGGTGGGCTACACCGCTTTATGGGTTGGGATGGAGCCATCCTTACCGATAGTGGCGGCTATCAGATATTCAGCCTTGCCGGTTTGAGACAGATCAGCGATGAAGGCGTTACCTTTCGCTCACACATCGACGGTAGTAAGCGCTTCATTACACCGGAGCTGGCGATAGATTTTCAGGAGGCTCTGGGCGCCGATGTAATAATGGTTCTGGATGAGTGCCCACCTATAGATGCCGATTTCAACAAGGTCTGGCGGGCAATGAGCCGCACTCATCTCTGGGCGGAAAGATGCCAGAAAGCCCACCGCCACGATAACCAGATGCTATTCGCCATAATACAGGGGGGCGTCTTCCTGGAGTTGAGGCATCAGTCCGCCGAGTATCTTACCTCACTGGGCTTCCCCGGCTACGCCATCGGTGGCTTGAGCCTGGGCGAGCCCAAGAAGGTTACCTGGAGCGTCACCGAGGAAACGATCACTTTATTACCAGAAGATAAACCGCGCTACCTGATGGGGGTTGGCTCGCCGGAGGATATAGTTGAAGCGGTGGCTATGGGCATAGACATGTTCGATAGCGCCCTACCCACCCGCGTCGCCCGCAACGGTGCTTTATATACCCGTACCGGTCGTATCAACATAGACAACGGCGAATATAAAAAGAAAGAAGAACCCGTTGATTCTGACTGTGGCTGCTATACCTGCCAGAACTTCTCGGCGGCATACCTGCACCACCTCTTTAACTGCAAAGAGCTGCTGGCGCTGCGGCTGGCGACTATCCACAACCTGACCTTTATAAGCGACCTGATGGGTGATATAAGAAAGTCCGTCCTTAATGATACCTTCGGCTCTTTCAAAGAGGATTTTCTTAAACACTATAAGCCCACCGACGAAGAAGTGCGTCTGGAGCAGAAAAAGAAGTGGCTTCAGGCGCGCAATGCGGATAATTAAGAAAGTCTTTTCCCCTCGGTTTGTTATGTAGAAAACTTGCCGAGGGCGGGCAGGGCGGGATGTTAAGAGCTAGATAACAAGAGGGGTGGGGTGGATTTAGCCCCTTCCTTGTAGGGCGGCGGGTGAGAATAGATAAATAAAATGAGATTACTATCCACAACAACCTCTCCCACTTAATCCCCCTCTCCTTGTAAGGAGAGGGGGAGATATAGAAAGAGGGGCTTCGCCCCTCTTAAACTCCCTATTAAAAACATAACGAAATAGTTGTACTATGTATAGGCAGGGTAAATATTTAAAATGATAGAAATCTTTGTAGTTATAAAAGATAAAAATAATCGTTATTATCTTCTGAAGATACAGAGAAGTGGTTTCGACGTTTATTGTTTTCCTCCTCATCTAGGGGTGCACTACTCTTTGCATGAAAGTGGTAAAGCCCATTTTCGACCTGAAGGGAAGTCATCGAAACCTAGAAATGAACTGCCAGTCATGATGATTGACGGTGAAGCAGGGGCTCCTATTGATAAGGGTATTATACGTGAAAACCTTGTGAATTTGGGTCATGCTTCCTGTATATACACGACTATTTACTCTATTAAATCGCTAAGCGATGATTTCCGGAAATTTAATCGCAGTGCTCGAGAGTGCTTTGTGATTGATAGGGAATTATTCACGCCGAATACAAGTCTTATTGAGATTGGGGTCTGGGCAGTTCCAGAGAGGAACGAGGTTAGTTTTGAATTCAACAATCCAGATATTCCTAAAAATCTGTTATATAAACTGGTAAAATGTGAGCCTCAGATTTGGATTTATGCTCGTCCAATTTAACAAACCACCAGCCCTCAACCCCATATTGACAATATTTTTCCCCTGTGATATTATATTTTTGCCTTCCAAGGTTGTGATTATGCAGAAGGTTAACACATAAAACGGATCTAACTGGTGACAGTTGCCAGGCTAGCGGCTTGGTGTGTGACCGCCAGGCCGTTTTTCTATGTGTTAAGCACCTTAAAAAGTGAATAGCGAGTTAATATCAAGTCTGAAGCAGGTCAAGCAATAAGGGCGCACGGTGGATGCCTTGGCATCAAGGGCCGAAGAAGGGCGTGGTAAGACTGCGATAAGCCTCGGTCAGCTGTCTAGCAAGCCTAGCCGGGGATTCCCGAATGGGGCAACCCGCCCGGGTAAAACCTGGGCACCCCCAGCCGAACACATAGGCTGGGTGGAGGTAAGCGGGGGAAGTGAAACATCTCAGTACCCCGAGGAAA